>NZ_JASCAE010000052.1:0-93265 GCF_029967975.1 Pseudomonas sp. V98_8 | reverse complement strand
CTCCCACATTCGACCGCGTTCCGTCAGTAGGGATGCGGTCGAATGTGGGAGCGGGCTTGCTCGCGAAGGGGCCGACTCAGTGTTGCGCCGGGCTTAGAAAGTCTTGCCCGTATGGTTATTCAACGAAATCACCTTGGTCTTGCCAATCCGGTGACGATAGATCTCCCGCAGGTACTTGATCGCTTTCTTCACGCAATCGCGAGACAGACGGATGTCGTTGATCGAGACAAACTTGTCCTTGTCGTTGATCAGCTCGCGATACTTCTTCTCGTACATCGGTTTGATCGCATACCAATTGGTATCAAGAATTTTCGCCGGGTTCTCGAACTCGTTGAGCAGGTCGTCGATCAGGTCTTCGTCGAATTGTTCGTTGATGATGAAGTCCAGGACCGAGTTGTCCAGGGTGTCATCGAAGCGGTAAGGGGCGCGCGCGAAGCAACGCTTGATGAACGCCACGATCAAGGTCAGGAAATCGTCCGACAGGCATGGGCTCTTGGCGATCAGGGTGGTCAGCGACAGGTTGGCCGAGGCGCCGATCACCAACGCATAGCGCTTGAGCGTGGTGTTGGGAAACAGGTTGTTGAGGTGCGTCTTCAGCCGGTTCAGGTCCATGTAGGACAGCTTGTAGTCCTTGGGCAGGGAAACGATCGACACCACCGACGAACAGTTCTTGAAGAAATGCAGGTCGTGCAGGGCCGCTGCGTCATATCCTGAATTCTTGTATTGCTCCAGCGACGCACGATAGCGCTTGGACTCGATCGGCAACAGGCTGATGCCTTCGATGGCCTGGGTGACCTTGTTGAAGTGCGGCAGGTCGATGGACCGGAAGAACAGATCGTCGATGTTCAGGCGCTGTGGCTCTTTCTCGAACACCTTGAACTTGTCGCCGGCAGGCGCCTGGGTTTCCGGCACCACGGACTCGGCGTAGGCAATCGCCACGGGGCCGGCCAGACTCATGAACAGGTCGTTGGCATCCAGGCGAATGGTTTCGCCGATGTCGATGCCGGCACGGCGGAAATAGTTCTGGTCGTAATCGGTCGTGACAGCCTGCGCGGTCAGGATGTTGAAGATCTGCTGCGAGATGTACTGGTTGGCATGCTTTTCCATGGCGTTGACGTCGATGTTCTGGATGTTGCCGTCATCGCTTTCCTCGGCGTAACGCATGATGTCATTGGAGATCAGCATCATGGCGTTCCATGGGCGGATACGTCCCATGACACTGGCTTCGCTGCTGTCTTCGTTGGCGAAGTTGTAGGAGAAGTCCCACTCTTCCGACAGGTATTTGCACAGCAGGCGACCGGCGTTGATGTGCAGCGCTTCGGACATTTCACTGCGGTGATCGGAAATGTTCGGCAGTACGCAGATACCGCTGGTGAAGATCGGCTCGAAGACGAAGGCGTGGCCGCTCTTGCTGTCGTGCTCGTCCATCGGCTTGGTGTCGAACGTCTTGTTCATGTACGAGTGTTGCTGGGCCAGGCCGAACTCCGAGGCCATGCCCGAACCGGTGCCGCCACCGGCACTGAAGATCGAAAAATACAGGCGGGACTGGTTGGCCTTGATGCCACAGCTGTCGATCAAGTACGAGTGAATCATCTTCCAGTCCGGGCTGGAGAAGCGCTGGGTGTCCTTGTTCAGGATGATCTTGGCCAGGTACTGGCCGAGGATCGGTGCGTTACCGGCACCGCCGGCATGGACTTCCGACAGGTCCATGATTTTCATCTTGCTGTAGTCACGCAGGAACCCGCTCTTTTCGCCCTTGCGCGAGAAGCGGATACGCCCCGCAATGTCTTTGTCCAGGTCGCCCAGCATCACCAGGGGTTCTACCAGGAACACCGGCTTGGTGGCCTTGTTCGACCCCAGGCGCAAGTTGTTACGAATCCATTGCGCCGGGCTATAGCCTTTTTCCGCATAGCGTTTGTCTGGCGAGAGGCGATCTTCGTTGTTGAATTCGTTGAGGTAGAACTTGCGGGCGTTGTAGACCAGTTCTGCGACATCCAGCGCGATGTTCGAACCGCAGCGGCCCAGGCCAATAAGGCACACCGACGGGAATTGCTGGTCGTTGTGCTGTTCGTTGTCGCCTTCCAGATGCGGCGGGCGGGGGAATACCATGTCGCGCAGGCCGTCGAGGTTGTCGAGGATGCGATCGGTGTTGGTTTCGGTGAAATACAGGTATTGCTGGGTCGCCAGGGGGCGCGACGGGGTCAATGGCTTCGACGGTGCGGGGCTGTTCGCCGCCGGGCTCAACGTCAGGTCGGAAAGCGCAGGGGCCGGGTTGTTTTTAGAAGTCATCGTTCGCCATGTACCTGGACTGGTTGGTCGGGGGACATACTGTCGTCGACCATCACGGAATGAGAACTCGCGTCTTTTATCAGCGCGTATTAGTCCCGGGCGGCACAATCAGCTTGCGCGTCGCTCGGCGGAATCCTTTCCTGAGTCTTGATGAATCGGCCAATATTCGGTGTTCTTTAATAAAAAGGAGGCAATATGATGTCAACGCTACCGGCCCTGGGGTTTGCAGGAATCGGCCTGATGGGCCTGCCAATGTGTCGGCGTTTGCTCGCCGCGGGTTACCCATTGACGGTGTGGAACCGTAATCCGGCCAAGTGCGCGCCACTGGTCGAGGCCGGTGCACGCCAGGTCGCAACGCCTGCCGAGTTGTGCCAGCACGCCGAAGTGGTCATGTTGTGCCTGGCGGATACCTCGGTGGTTCGCGAGGTGGTTTTCGGCAAGTCCGGCATTGCCGAAGGGGCGAAGAAGGATCAACTGCTGGTGGATTTTTCCAGCCTGGAACCCACAGCGACCCGGGAAATGGCGACAGAGCTCGGCAAAACCGGCATGGGCTGGCTGGATGCGCCGGTGTCCGGTGGCGTGGTGGGTGCCGAAGCGGGTAGCCTGGCGATCATGGTCGGCGGCACCGTGGCAGACCTTGAGCGGGTCAAGCCGGCCTTGTTTACTCTCGGCCAGCGCGTGACGCACATGGGCGCCGTGGGAGCAGGGCAGGTGACCAAGGCCTGCAACCAGATGATCGTTGCCTGCAATGCGCTGGTCATCGCCGAAGTGGTGGCCTTGGCGGAACGCTCCGGGGTCGACGCCAGCCTGATCGCCGAGGCATTGGCCGGTGGGTTTGCCGATTCAAGGCCCTTGCAGTTCCTGGCGCCGCAAATGGCCGAGAGCCGTTTCGAACCCATCAAATGGCACGTGCGGACCTTGCTCAAGGATCTGGACAGCGCGGTGAAATTTTCCCGCGAACAAGGTTCGGCGACGCCGATCAGTGGCCTGGCCGCGCAATTGATGCGCCTGCACGGGGGGCAGGGGTTCCTGGAGAAAGACCCTTCTACATTAGTGCAGTTGTACCGTGAACCAGACCCAAGTGCGTGACGCTGTACGATGCCTTGCGCTGGTTGATTTCGTTCAGCACCGGTTGAAGTTCGGTCAAAGGTATCGGGCGGCTGAGCAAGTAGCCCTGGACGAAATCGCAACCGTGGCATTCGAGAAACTGGTGCTGCTCGAAGGTTTCTACGCCTTCGGTAACCACCTCCAGATGCAGGGTGTGGGCCATGACGATGATGGCCTGGACGATCTCCATGTCCTGGGTGGATTTCGGAATGTCCTGGATGAAAGAACGGTCGATCTTCAGCGTGTTCAGCGGTAAGCGCTTGAGGTAAGCCAGGGATGAATAACCGGTGCCGAAGTCATCAATCGACAACGAAACGCCGAGGGCGCGTATCTGCTGCAGCAGCACCAGCGTCTCGGCAATGTTGCCCATCAGAGCGCTTTCGGTGACCTCCAGCTCCAGTCGATGGGGCTCCACCCCGGCGCTGCGCAACACCAGTGAGATTTCGTCGCTCAGTTCTTCGCGTGCCAGGGTCAGGGGTGAGCAATTGATGGCGATCTTCAAGTCCCCGCAGCCCTGGCGTGCCAGCTCGCCCAGGTCGGCGCAAGCTTTGCGCAGCACCCAATTGTCCAGCTCGGTAATCAGCCCATTGGCTTCCGCTATGCCAATGAAGCGGTCCGGCGTGAGGAATCCGTGGACAGGGTGTTGCCAGCGGATCAACGCTTCGAGCTTGCTGACCTGGTCGGTCTTGAGGTCAAGGATCGGTTGGTAATAGAGCATCAGGCCGGTGTCTTCGCGCAGGGCGTGGCGCAGCTCTTCCTCCATTTGCAGTTCGAGCATGGCCCGTGCCTTGAGGTTGGCACTGAAGAAATTCAGGCCATTACGGCCACCGTCCTTGGATTGATAGAGCGCCAGGTCGGCGTTTTTCAGCAGTTCTTCACAGGTTTTGCCGTCTTCGGGAAATACGCTGATGCCGATGCTGGTGGTCATGACCATCCGCCGCCCGGACAGCTCGATGGGTTCCTTCATTTTCAGCATGATGCGTTGGGCCATCTGTCGCGCCTCATCACGGTCATGCAGGTCGATGAGAATGCAAAATTCGTCGCCGCCAAAACGTGCTACTACATCGTCATGGCTGCGCACTGAACTTTTGATGTGCCGGGCGAGCACCTTGAGCAATTCATCGCCGGCATCGTGGCCGAGGCTGTCGTTGATACGCTTGAAATGGTCGATGTCGAGGAACAGGACGGCGAGCATGCCGCCTGCGTGAGTGCGCTCCAGGAGCTTTTCGGCGAAGAGCTGGTTGAACCCGCGACGGTTGAGCAGGTTGGTCAGTGCATCATAGTGCGCCACCTGTTGCAGGGACATGCGCGCCTGGTCCAATTGGGTGAGTAGCGAATTCACCCGCAGCAGATCGCGATCCTTGTGCTGCAGCTTCTTGTCCGCCAGCGCCGCACTGATGCAACTGCCTATTATCAGGAGCGTCATGACGGCTACCGTCAGGCCCAGTTGTAGATGGTTGTTTTCGCCAGGCTGGGTTAACAGGCTGCCAGTTGGCAGGGCCAGGTCGAAGGCGGCCATGCCGGTGAAATGCAGGCTCATGATGCCTGCGCCCAGTACCAGGCTGGCGGCGCATTTACGCAGTTGGTGAAAAATACCCAAGCCATTACGCAGGTAGCT
This sequence comes from Pseudomonas sp. V98_8, assembly GCF_029967975.1. NCBI lineage: Bacteria > Pseudomonadati > Pseudomonadota > Gammaproteobacteria > Pseudomonadales > Pseudomonadaceae > Pseudomonas > Pseudomonas sp. V98_8. The sequence continues at coordinate 88,251 of NZ_JASCAE010000052.1, read as the reverse complement.
CGCCAGCATCAGTGCCGCCAGACTGGCTCCGATGCCGATCATGATCGAAAGGATGAACAGCCCCGGATGGTAGTAGGGCGTCGCTTGCGAGCGCATGGCGGCCATGCCCACGTAGTGCATGGTGGCGATACCCAGGCCAATGATGATCGACGCCTTGCAGCATTGTCGAAAATTCAGGGTAGGCAAGCTGAGGGTGTGCATGGCCAGCCACGACGCACACAGGGCGATCAGTAGCGACAAGAGTGTGATGGGCAAATGGTAATGCACGTCGATCGGCGCCTGGAACGCCAACATGCCAATGAAGTGCATGGCCCAGATTCCGCCGGCCAGGCACCCGGCGCCGATCCACCGCCAGAGGCGTTGGGACGCTGGTTTTTGTGCATGATTGATCCGTTCGGCCATATCCAGCGTGGCAAAACACCCGGCGCAGGCGACCAGAAAAGCCAGCAGCACCAGAAAAGGGTCATGTACACATTGGAGTATGACCTGTCCGCTTTCTGCTAGCCCTGTAGTGAAATGCAGACCAAGCCACTCCATTAGCATGCCCCGTGTTTGTCTCCCTGGCCGACGTAATCAACGCTGGCGAATGTCTTGGAGTATAGAGGCCGTGGATTGAACGCAAGGGATGGTGGCACATTGTCTCCCAATGATTTTGGAATGAACCTTAGTCCGTTTGGAAATAAAATGTTGCCTGGGCCGCGTCTGTCCCCATGGGCGGGTATCAGCTTTACGAATAATTACAGACAGTCCCGGCCTGCCTGACTAGATTGCAGGTTCCGGGCTCGGATGCACTGGCAGTGAAGCCCCCATAACAATAAAAGAGACGGACCCATGCAGAACTCGACCCAAGCGGCGAATGCCTGGCGCATTCTGTTCCTGCTGTTCCTGGCCAACCTGTTCAACTTCTTCGACCGCACGATCCCAGCCATCATCATTGAACCGATCCGCATGGAGTGGCACCTCAGCGACTTTCAACTGGGGATCATCGGTACTGCCTTCACTATTGTCTACGCGATCGCCGGCCTGCCACTGGGACGAATGGCCGATACCGGCTCGCGCAGCAAGTTGATGGGGTGGGGCCTGGCGGCGTGGAGCGGCCTGACCGCCGTCAACGGCATGGTCGGCAGCTTCTGGAGTTTCCTGATCGTGCGCATGGGCATCGGCATCGGTGAAGCCAGTTACGCACCGGCCGCCAATTCGCTGATCGGCGACTTGTTCCCGGCGCATCGCCGGGCGCGGGCCATGGGCATTTTCATGCTCGGACTGCCGTTGGGCTTGTTGCTGGCGTTCTTCACCATCGGCGCGATGGTCAAGGCTTTCGACAGCTGGCGTGCTCCATTCTTTATTGCCGCAGTACCGGGACTGATCCTGGCGATCTTCATGTTTTTCATCAAGGAGCCGAAACGCGGCGCGGCTGAAAGCGTGCAGGTGTCGCAAGAGAAGATTGACCGGCCGATTCGCCGGGTGCTGGCGGTGCCGACTTTCCTGTGGCTGGTGATGGCTGGACTTTGTTTCAACTTCGCCACCTATGCCTGTAACTCGTTCCTTGTGCCAATGCTGCAGCGTTATTTCCTGATGCCGTTGCAGGAGGCTGCGGTGGCGACCGGGGTGATTGTCGGTGTGACAGGGTTGTTCGGACTGACACTGGGCGGTTGGGTGGCGGACAAGATCCACCAGCGCGTCGCCAACGGTCGTCTGCTGTTCGCCGCGTTCAGCCTGATTATTTCAACGCTGTGCACGGCGTGGGCGCTGCATTCTGGGCGAATAGAGATCGGCGTATTCGTGGCGGTGTTCAGCCTGGGCTGGTTGTTTGCCTATAACTTTTACACCTGCGTCTACACGGCGATTCAGGACGTGGTCGAGCCGCGGTTGCGGGCGACGGCCATGGCGCTGTTCTTTGCCGGGTTGTACTTGCTGGGCGGTGGTCTTGGACCGGTCGTGGTAGGCGCGTTGTCCGATCACTTTGCCCACACGGCGATGCTCTCGGCCGGTGCCGGGCAGATGACCGAGGCGTTCAAGGCGGTCGGCCTGCATGACGCGATGTACCTGATTCCGGTGGCGCTGTTTTTCACCATGGTGTTTCTGGTGTTGGCGTCGCGGTGTTTTGTGAAAGATGCCAAGCGGATGAAGGAAGGCTTGGTGGCGGTGGTTGAGCCGGTGGGTTCTGCAGCGACTGCCTAGCCGCCTTCGCGAGCAAGCCCGCTCCCACACTTGGCCTCTGTCGTATACAAATCTTGTATCCACCGAAGATCCAATGTGGGAGCGGTCTTGCTCGCGAAAGGGGCATCAGCAGCACTACAAAACTCAGATAAATAAAAAGGCCCGCATCACTGCGGGCCTTTTTATTTACCGGTAGAGCAGGGGGGGGGCTTAACCCGCCACCAACACCCGAATCGCTTCCAGTCGCAGCGCAGCCTTGTCGAGCATCGCCAGGCCTTGTTCGCGTTGCTTGCGCAAGGCAACCAGTTCGCTGTCACGAACCGTCGGGTTGACCGCTTGCAACGCGGTCAGGCGTGCCAGTTCTTCGTCGGTATCGGCGGCCAGGCGGCGTTGCGCCTCTGCCACGCGTTCGGCGTGACGTGGGTAGATCTTGTCCTCGCCAGCGTTGATCCGTGGCGTCAGCTGGTCGCGCTGGGCCTGGATGAACTTGTTGGCGCTGGCGCGCGGCACGCTTTCCAGTTGATCGTTCAAGGTCTCGAACGACACCCGGGCCGACAGGTCGTTGCCATTGGCATCGAGCAGGCAGCGCAGGGCGGCCGGCGGTAGGTAGCGGCCCAGTTGCAGTGAGCGCGGGGCAACCACTTCACTGACGTAGAGCAGTTCCAGCAACACGGTGCCAGGTTTCAGCGCCTTGTTCTTGATCAGCGCCACGGCGGTGTTGCCCATGGAGCCGGACAGTACCAGGTCCATGCCGCCCTGGACCATCGGGTGCTCCCAGGTAATGAACTGCATGTCTTCGCGAGACAGCGCCTGGTTGCGGTCGTAGGTGATGGTCACGCCTTCGTCGTCGCCCAGCGGGAAACTGGCGTCGAGCATTTTTTCGCTCGGCTTGAGGATCAGGGCGTTTTCCGAATGGTCTTCGCTGTCGATGCCGAATGCATCGAACAGGGTTTCCATGTAGATCGGCAGGGCGAACTGGTCGTCTTGCTCAAGAATCGCTTCGACCAGCGCATCGCCTTCGCCAGCGCCACCGGAATTGAGTTCCAGCAAGCGGTCACGGCCGGTGTGCAGTTCGGCTTCCAGGCGCTCGCGCTCGGCACGGGCTTCGTCGATCAACGCTTGCCACTCGCCATCGTCGGCTTCTTCGAGCAGCGGCAGCAGGCGCGGGCCAAACTGATGCTGCAGGGCGTTGCCGGTCGGGCAGGTATTGAGGAACGCGTTCAGGGCTTCGTGGTACCACTGGAACAGGCGCTCTTGCGGGCTGGTTTCCAGGTACGGCACGTGCAGTTCGATCGTGTGCTTCTGGCCGATCCGGTCCAGACGGCCGATACGTTGTTCAAGCAGGTCCGGGTGCGATGGCAGATCGAACAGCACCAGGTGATGGGAGAACTGGAAGTTGCGGCCTTCACTGCCGATTTCCGAGCAGATCAGCACTTGCGCGCCAAACTCTTCGTCGGCGAAGTAGGCAGCGGCGCGGTCCCGCTCGAGGATGTTCATGCCCTCGTGGAACACCGTGGCCGGGATGCCGGAACGCACGCGCAACGCGTCTTCCAGGTCCATGGCGGTTTCGGCATGGGCGCAGATCACCAGCACCTTGGTGCGCTTGAGCATTTTCAACTGGTCGATCAGCCACTCGACACGCGGGTCGAATTTCCACCAGCGCTCTTCTTCGCTGGCGTCCGGCTGGGCCTGGAAACTGACTTCCGGGTACAGCTCGGCGTGATCGCCCAGCGGCAGTTCAAGGTATTCGTCCGGGCACGGCAGCGGGTAAGGATGCAGTTTGCGCTCCGGGAAACCCTGGACCGCGGCACGGGTATTACGGAACAGCACGCGGCCGGTGCCGTGGCGGTCCAGCAGCTCGCGCACCAGGCGGGCGCTGGCTTCGGTGTCGCCATCGTTGACGGCGGTCAGCAGGGCTTCGCCTTCGTTACCGAGGAAGCCGTGAATGGTTTCATGGGCTTTCGGCGACAGGCGACCTTTTTCCAGCAGTTCCTGAACGGCCTCGGCCACCGGGCGATAGTTTTCGCTCTCGGCGCGGAAGGCGGCCAGGTCGTGGAAGCGGTTCGGATCGAGCAGGCGCAAGCGCGCGAAGTGACTGTCCTGGCCCAACTGTTCCGGGGTCGCGGTCAACAGCAAGACGCCCGGGATCGTTTCAGCAAGTTGCTCGACCAGAGAGTATTCAGGGCTGACCTGATCTTCGTGCCACACCAGGTGATGTGCTTCGTCGACCACCAGCAAGTCCCAACCGGCTGCGAACAGCGCGTCCTGGGCTTTCTCGTCGTCGACCAGCCACTCCAGCGCCACCAGGGCGAGCTGGGTGTCTTCGAACGGGTTGGAGGCATCGCTTTCGATGAAGCGTTCTTCGTCGAACAGCGCGACCTGCAGGTTGAAGCGACGGCGCATCTCTACCAGCCACTGGTGCTGGAGGTTTTCCGGTACCAGGATCAGCACGCGATTGGCGCGGCCCGAGAGCAGTTGGCGATGGATCACCAGGCCGGCTTCAATGGTTTTGCCCAGGCCCACTTCGTCCGCCAGCAACACCCGTGGCGCAATCCGGTCGGCCACTTCGCGGGCGATGTGCAGCTGGTGCGCGATCGGTTGCGCACGCACGCCACCCAGGCCCCACAGCGACGACTGCAGTTGGCGGCTGGTGTGTTCCAGAGTGTGATAGCGCAGGGCGAACCAGGCCAGGGGGTCGATCTGCCCGGCGAACAGACGGTCGCTGGCGAGACGGAACTGGATGAAGTTCGACAGTTGGGTTTCCGGCAGGGTGACTACTTCGTTCTGCGCGTTGAGACCGTGGTAGACCAGCAGGCCATCGATGTCGTCGACTTCGCGAACGGTCAGTTTCCAGCCTTCGAAGTGAGTGATGGTGTCACCCGGCGAAAACCGTACACGTGTGAGGGGCGCATTCCGTAGCGCGTACTGGCGAGTGTCGCCAGTGGCCGGGTAGAGCACGGTCAGCAAGCGGCCGTCCTGTGCCAGAACGGTGCCCAAACCCAGCTCCGCTTCGCTGTCACTGATCCAGCGTTGCCCCGGTTGATACTGCTGCGCCATGCTGCCTGACTCCCACCTTGAAAAAGCGGGCTATCTTAACGGAATCAGGTCTCCAGACCAAAGGAATACCTGTGCGGGAACTGCCTTTGGCTACGATCCTTTGATCTTGCCAGGCTGAAGAAATCGTAGCCTGTGACAGTTCTTGTCGTGCCCGTGGACACACAGTTTGCGACCGATGGCTCAAGTCAACGTCGCCGCGGCCGACAGCCTGCAGACAGGAGACCGAAAAAATATGCTGCCACCCATGCTCCCCTTGAGTGCCGTGCCGATCACTTCCCAGCACGACCCGGTCCGACCGCGCCCGGACATCGCGCCCGTCGTGCCGATGCAGGAAAGTGCCAGCGACAGCACCATCGACCTGCAAAATCGTGATCCGGAGGAGGCCGCCCTGCTGCTGCGCGAGGAGCAGCGGCGCAAGCAAGAGCAGCAAAGGCGCCGCCGTGAGGCCGATGAAGACCCTGAGGCGCACCTGGCGATCCCGGGCGACGAACTCAATGCCGACAAAACCGTGCCGGTGGCCCCGCTGATGGAAGGCCAGCCTCGCCAGGGGCTGTGGGTCGATATCGAGATTTGAGTCGGTGGCTGGTCAGCGCCGTCGCCAGACCGCATTATTGGCACAGTCCCGCCGATCCCTGCGGCAATTGAATTTCATTTCAAGCGATGCACTGACGCCATGAGCCAAGATGACAAGCTGATCGACCTTAATGCCGAACGCGCCAAGCGTGTCCACGATCTCAACGACAAGCGCCTGAATGAAGTGCGCCAGGCGTTCGAGCAGGCCATGCCGTTGGGCAAGGCGAAGAAGAAGCCGAAGAACAAACCGAAAAAGCGTTGAATCCCCCTGCATCGATTGATGCAGGTCAGTTTTTCCCTCCTTCTATGCCCGGTCCCGGGCAACATTGATCCCGGTCAATATTCTCTCCTGCCCGAATGGTTACCTTGGCTCCATCGCAACAGGGCAACTGCAGGAGACGCGTCATGTTTTTCGACAACGTGGTGATCGCCGGAGTGCTGACCGTCAGCCTCATGCTGGTGTTTTTTGCAGGGTTCGGATTCTTTATCTGGAAAGACTCGCACAAGCGCAAAAAGCCGTAGATCTTTCTGGATGCAATGAGCACGCAAGGCATTTTGGGCAACTTCGGTTGCCCTTTTTTTTATCTGCGATTCCTGTCGAGACGTAGCAAGCCCAATGCGGGAGCGAGCCTGCTCGCGAAGACGGAGGTCGTCGCAATGAAAATGGCCACAGGTTAATCGCTTTCGCGAGCAGGCTCGCTCCCACATTGGAACAGGGGTGATTGAACGAAAGCGGTAATAAAAAAGGCGCGGTCCTCACGGAGCGCGCCTTTTTCCGTACGACTGCGTATCAGCTACCCAGCGCCTTCGATGCCAGCCAGAACAGGCCGGCCGACAGGGCCACGGTTGCCGGGAGGGTCAAGACCCAAGCCAGCAGGATAGTCTTGACGGTGCCGCCTTGCAGGCCGCTTTTGTTGGCGACCATGGTGCCGGCCACGCCCGAGGACAGGACGTGGGTGGTGGACACTGGCAGGCTGAAGATGTTGGCCATGCCGATCAGGCTCGCCGTGGTGATCTGCGCCGACATGCCTTGGGAATAGGTCATGCCTTGCTTGCCGATCTTCTCGCCGATGGTCAGTACCACGCGTTTCCAGCCAACCATGGTACCCAGGCCCAAGGCCAGGGCGACCGCCAGAATGACCCAGAACGGAGCGTATTCGGTGGTGGTGGTCAGGTCCTTGCGCAGCTTGTCCAGGTCAGCCTTTTCACGGGCGCCCAGGATTGGCAACTTGCTGACTTTCTTCGCCGTGTCGTCCAGGCACAGCAGGTAACGACGTACTTCGATGCGGCTTTCCGACGACAGCGAGTGGTAGTCGGATACACCTTTGAGGGTGCCAAGCAGTGCGTCGATGGTCGGTTCGGTCTGCTGAGGGTTGCAGCGGAACTTCTCCGGCAGGTCGCCTTCGACACTTTTGCCCAGGGCCAGGAACTCGCCCAGGGAGTCGGCATTACGCTTGTAGAACTGGCTCAAGTGCAAGGTGGCGTCGCGGGTACGTTCGATCTGGTAGGTGGTGCTGTTCAGGTCGAGCACGAATTGCGCCGGCACGATACCGATCAGCACCAGCATGATCAGGCCGATACCTTTCTGACCATCGTTGGAACCGTGCACGAAGCTCACGGCCATGGCGGAGATCACCAGCACCAGGCGGTTCCAGAATGGCGGGTGTTTCTTGTCGTCGATCTTGCGGCGCTGTTCCGGCGTCTTGTGCATCTTCGACAGCGGACGCCACCATTTAAGGCCGATCAGTACCAGGGCGGCAATCAGGAAGCCTGCCATCGGCGAGAACACCAGCGACATGGCGATATCGATCGCCTTCTGCCAGTTCACCCCGTCGGCCAACGCAATATCGTTGATCAAGGCATTGGCCAGGCCTACGCCGAGGATCGAACCGATCAGCGTGTGGGAGCTGGAGGCCGGGATACCGAAGTACCAGGTGCCCAGGTTCCAGGTGATGGCCGCCGCGAGCAGCGAGAAAACCATTGCCAGGCCGTGGCCGGTGTTCACGTTGATCAGCAGTTCAACCGGTAGCAGGTGAACGATGGCATACGCCACGCCCACGCCACCGAGCAATACGCCGAGGAAATTGAACACACCGGAAAAGAACACCGCCAGATGGGGTGGCATGGCTTTGGTGTAGATAACAGTGGCTACCGCGTTAGCGGTGTCATGAAATCCATTGATGAACTCGAAGGCGAGGACAAAAGCCAGGGCGAGCAAGAGGCTCACAAGCACCCAAGCATCCAGTCCGCTGAATAAATCGATCATGAAGGTTTTCTGACCCGGTCATAAGGGGGCGCGATTATGCCAGAAAAGACTGGAAATCGATGCACTTGCTGCTCATCGGTAACATTCTTCAACGAATTATTTTGCAACGGTGCCGATAACCCCCGTGAATTACAGGGTTTTGCAAGTGATTGAATTTCTTTGAGAAGCCCGCAGGCACAGGGGTTTGCCTCACCTGAAGGGGGTGTGAGCATGCTTGTATGAAATTTCTGAAAAAAGGGTCAGATTCGAGCCTTCAACCTCGTCCGGTGGGAAAGGCGGCCGCTGCCCGCTCGTAGCGGGCGCAAGAGGCAACATCTATACATTCCGCTTTTAACGGATGCAGCGCAGACCCCGGCAGGCATTCAAGCCCAAGCCTTCATGGCTCCTCGGCTTTGAGTTCCTTTTCCATTTTTTCCAGTTCTTGCTTGAAAACCTGATCCTGAACGGTGGCGCGTTTGCGCCATGGCTTGCGTTCCGGTTCTGGCTGGGCGGCGTAGGTGGTGACTTCCCCGCCGTAAACTTCCTTGTAACGTTGTTCCTGGCGCTCAAGTTCCGCGCGCAGTTCGTCTTTTGTCACGGTGCTACCTGATTGAGTTGAGATGAGTTCTGGTGAAACGCACTGCACCTGATGTATTGACCGCACGCGTCGAATGCAAAAAGCCTTTGCAGGCATCGCGTTTACGACAGGGCGATCATACTTCCATGTTGCAGGCGGCCACGGCACCAGAGATATACAGCTGACGTAGCATCAGATCCTGTTTCAGCGAGCGCGTTGGCGCGATGCGGATGCAGTCGGCGTCAGGTGCTTGCTGTGGAGAGCGGCGATGGAACATCGCGCCACCGGGTAGCGGGATCGGCCAATAAAAAACCGAATGGCTACTGAACTACATTATAGCGAGCGATTTAGAGAACACTATCACGATAGAGTTAAAAGTGGATCTTGATGTGTGACTGTTTTCACTCATCACCGTTACTGGCAACTAGGGCATTGGAGGATGCCACACTACGGTGATGTCTTTCTGACGTCATTAAGTCGCACAACTTAAGACAGTTACATTGCGTCATGAAGTCTGCAGCGCCTGCACAAAAAAACTTGTATCGATGGCTGCATGGTCGATTGCATCGTGAGCAGTATCGATTGCGATTATCGCGCAATGGTTCGATAATCGCCCGATGTTACCAGGCCGGGCTTGTATACCCTGCACCCAGTGCCCTGTAATAGCTCGCCGATCCGGCCGGGAAAAGGACCTTGTATGAACGATCAATTGCGCAACTCCTTCGCTTCGGTGGCACCGCCGATCGTAGCTTCACCCGCCAAGCGAATCCAGGCCCTGACGGGTGATCCGGATTTCATGACCTCGCTGGCGCGTGGGCTGGCCGTGGTGCAAGCCTTCCAGGAGCGCAAGCGGCACTTGACCATTGCGCAGATCAGCCATCGTACGGAAATTCCCCGCGCCGCCGTGCGACGTTGCCTGCACACGCTGATCAAACTCGGTTATGCCACGACCGATGGCCGAACGTATTCGTTGTTGCCCAAAGTGCTGACCCTTGGCCATGCCTATGTGTCCTCGACGCCGCTGGCGGTTTCTGCGCAACCCTACCTGGACCGTATGAGCGAGCAACTCCATGAGGCCTGCAACATGGCTACCCTGGAAGGCGATGACATTTTATATATCGCGCGTTCGGCGACCACCCAGCGCCTGATTTCGGTCGACCTTTCGGTGGGCGGGCGCCTGCCGGCCTATTGCACGTCGATGGGCAGGATCCTGCTCGCCGCCCTCGATGACACTTCATTGCGCGAGTATCTCGACCACGCCGACCTGCAAGCCAAGACCAGTCGAACCATTCATACCCCCCAAGCCTTGCTGGAATGCCTGCAGGAAGTACGTCAGCAGGGTTGGTGCATCGTCGATCAAGAGCTCGAGCAGGGGCTGCGTTCGATCGCCGTCCCCGTGTACGACGCTTCCGGTCAGGTGGTTGCGGCGCTCAACGTCAGTACCCACGCCGGTCGGGTCAGCCGCAGCGAGCTCGAGCAGCGTTTCCTTCCTGGCCTGCTGAGTGCCAGCCGTGACCTCAGTACCCAGCTGTTTTCCTAAGCTGTTCGATAAACGCACAGACTCGCGTTTGACGAATTGACGCTCTTTACCTTGCCTCATTAATGTCGCGCCAGCGCCACCCGGCGCTGTCGATCTCGATCCGGCACCGGCCGGCGACCCCATAATAATGAGAAGAGGCACCCATGCGCACATTCCCAGACTGTCGCCGTTCTCCCTGGTTTTTTTGCCGGAGCTCGATCACCTGATCCTGGCTTCCCCCTTTCTCGTGACAGCCTCGTTAGAGGTTGATATCTGTTCGACTGCGTTCTTTGCGTGGGAAAAAAATAATGAACCAGCCCCAGTCTGCTGTAGGTAACTGCCTCGACGTGCAGTCCTTCATCAATGCCCAACCCATTTCGCGTTATCAGTGGCGAGTGGTGATCCTGTGTTTCCTGATTGTCTTCCTCGATGGTCTCGATACGGCGGCGATGGGCTTCATCGCGCCCGCCCTGTCCCAGGATTGGGGTATCGATCGCGCCAGCCTTGGCCCGGTGATGAGTGCGGCGCTGATCGGCATGGTCTTCGGGGCGTTGGGCTCCGGGCCGCTGGCTGACCGGTTTGGGCGAAAGGTCGTACTGGTCGGGGCTGTGCTGCTGTTCGGTGCCTTCAGCCTGGCGTCGGCCTACAGCACCAATGTCGACCAGTTGCTGGTGTTGCGCTTCCTGACCGGCCTCGGCTTGGGCGCGGGCATGCCCAACGCCACGACCCTGTTGTCGGAGTACACCCCGGAGCGCAAGAAATCCCTGCTGGTGACCAGCATGTTCTGCGGCTTCAACCTGGGCATGGCCGGTGGCGGATTCATTTCGGCCAAGCTGATCCCGGCGTTCGGCTGGCATAGCTTGCTGTTGATCGGCGGGATCCTGCCGTTGATCCTTGGCGTCGTGTTGCTGATCTGGCTACCCGAGTCGGCGCGTTTTCTGGTCGTGCGTAATCGCGGCACCGACAAAGTACGCAAGACGCTGGCCCCCATCGACCCGAAGGTGGTGGCCCAGGCATCGAGCTTCAGCGTGCCGGAACAGAAAACCGTGAAGGCGCGCAACGTGTTTGCCGTGATCTTCTCCGGCACCTACAGCGTCGGCACCTTGCTGCTATGGCTGACCTACTTCATGGGCCTGGTGATCGTTTACCTGCTGACAAGCTGGCTGCCGACCCTGATGCGCGACAGCGGTGCGAGCATGGAGCAGGCCGCGTTCATTGGTGCGCTGTTCCAGTTCGGCGGGGTGTTGAGCGCGGTGGGCGTTGGCTGGGCCATGGATCGCTTCAATCCGCACAAGGTCATCGGTACTTTCTATCTGTTGGCCGGGGTGTTTGCCTACGCGGTAGGGCAGAGCCTGGGCAATATCACCTTACTGGCGACCCTGGTGTTGGTGGCGGGCATGTGTGTCAACGGTGCGCAATCGGCGATGCCTTCGCTGGCGGCGCGGTTTTATCCGACTCAAGGGCGTGCCACCGGGGTGTCATGGATGCTCGGGATTGGCCGCTTCGGCGCGATCCTGGGTGCATGGATGGGCGCGACACTGCTGGGACTGGGCTGGAATTTCGAGCAAGTGCTGACGGCACTGGTGATTCCGGCGGCTTTGGCGACTGCGGCGGTGGTGATCAAAGGTGTGGTCAGTCATGCGGATGCGACCTGATCATGGCTTGAAATAGCGGTGTGGCAGCAAAGATCGCAGCCTGCGGCAGCTCCTACAGGTGTATGCATCCCTCTGTAGGAGCTGCCGCAGGCTGCGATCATTTGAAGCAAGACAAAACGGTAGCCTGACAACAATGTGTTCGATAAACGAACACTCAGTCGATTATCGGATTGTTTGGTGTGGGGCACGCGCTTAATCTTTAACCACTCCGGCGCTGCGCATCGGCGCCTTTTTATCAGTTGGTTAATAACAAACGGGAGCCTGCCCCGATGGCTGAAATTCTTTCGCTGCACGACGCGGTAAAGCAATTCGTGAACGACGGCGATACGGTCGCACTCGAAGGCTTTACCCATCTGATCCCGACAGCGGCGGGTCACGAAATCATTCGCCAGGGCAAGAAAGACCTGACCCTGGTGCGGATGACCCCCGACCTGATCTACGACCAGTTGATCGGCGCCGGTTGTGCACGCAAGCTGATTTTCTCCTGGGGCGGCAACCCGGGTGTCGGTTCGTTGCATCGTCTGCGTGACGCCGTCGAGAAGCAGTGGCCCCATGCCCTGGAAATTGAAGAACACAGCCACGCCGACCTGGCTAACGCCTATGTTGCCGGCGCTTCCGGCCTGCCGTTCGCGGTGCTGCGTGCCTACGCCGGTTCCGACCTGCCCAAAGTCAACCCACTGATCAAGTCCGTCACCTGCCCGTTCACCGGTGAAGTGCTCGCCGCCGTGCCTTCGGTACGCCCGGATATCACCGTGATTCACGCGCAAAAAGCCGACCGCAAGGGCAACGTGCTGTTGTGGGGCATTCTCGGCGTGCAGAAAGAAGCCGCGCTGGCTGCCAAGCGCTGCATCGTCACCGTTGAGGAAATTGTCGACGACCTGAACGCACCGATGAACTCCTGTGTCCTGCCCACTTGGGCCCTGAGCGCGGTTTGCCACGTCCCTGGTGGCGCGCATCCGTCCTACGCCCACGGTTACAACGAGCGGGACAACCGTTTCTACCAAGCCTGGGACCCGATTGCCCGCGACCGTGAAACCTTCACTGCGTGGATTAACGAGTACATCCATGGCAGCGCTGACTTCAGCGAGTTCCAGGCCAAACTGGCCGCTGCTTCGGAGGCGAAGTAATGACTTACACCACCAATGAAATGATGACCGTGGCTGCCGCCCGCAGGTTGAAGAACGGTTCTGTGTGCTTCGTGGGTATCGGCCTGCCGTCGAAAGCGGCCAACCTGGCGCGCCTGACTTCCTCGCCGGACGTGGTCCTGATCTACGAATCGGGCCCAATCGGCGCCAAGCCGAGCGTACTGCCACTGTCGATCGGTGATGGTGAACTGGCGGAAACCGCTGATACCGTGGTCCCGACCGGTGAGATTTTCCGCTACTGGCTGCAGGGCGGGCGTATCGACGTCGGTTTCCTCGGCGCTGCGCAAGTCGACCGTTTCGGCAACATCAACACAACCGTGGTCGGTGATTACCATGCACCGAAAGTGCGTTTGCCGGGTGCCGGTGGCGCGCCGGAGATTGCCGGTTCCGCCAAGAGCGTGCTGATCATCCTCAAGCAGTCGTCGCGTTCGTTCGTCGACAAACTCGATTTCATCACTTCGGTCGGCCATGGCGAGGGTGGTGATTCACGCAAGCGTCTGGGCCTGCCGGGCGCCGGTCCAGTGGGAATCATTACCGACCTGTGCATCATGGAGCCGGAAGCCGGCACCCACGAGTTCGTGGTCACCGCACTGCACCCGGGCGTGACCCGCGAGCAAGTGGTCGCGGCGACCGGTTGGCCGATCCGCTTTGCCGATAGCGTCGACACCACTGCCGAGCCGACCGAAGTCGAGCTGACCGCGCTGCGTGATCTGGAAGCCCGCACCGCAGCCGCCCACGGCCAAACCCCAGGAGAAGCATGATGCGTGAAGTTTATATCTGCGACGCGATTCGTACCCCTATCGGCCGTTTCGGCGGTGGCTTGTCGGCGGTTCGCGCCGACGACCTGGCCGCCGTGCCGATCAAGGCCTTGATGGAGCGCAACCCGTCGGTGGACTGGAATGCAGTGGACGAGGTGTTCCTCGGCTGTGCCAACCAGGCCGGTGAAGACAACCGCAACGTGGCGCGCATGGCGCTGCTGCTGGCGGGTCTGCCGGAAACCATTCCCGGCGTGACCCTTAATCGCCTGTGCGCTTCGGGCATGGATGCCATCGGTACCGCGTTCCGCGCCATCGCCAGTGGCGAAATGGAGCTGGCGATTGCGGGTGGCGTCGAATCGATGTCACGCGCGCCGTTCGTGATGGGCAAGGCCGACGCCGCGTTCTCGCGCAACATGAAGCTGGAAGACACTACCATTGGCTGGCGCTTCATCAACCCGCTGATGAAGGCCCAGTACGGTGTGGATGCGATGCCGCAGACCGCCGACAACGTCGCCGACGATTATCAAGTGTCCCGCGAAGATCAGGACGCTTTCGCCCTGCGCAGCCAGCAACGCACCGCTGCCGCGCAGGCGGCGGGCTTTTTCGCCGAAGAAATCGTCGAAGTGCGCATTGCCCACAAGAAGGGTGAAACAGTGGTCAGCCAGGATGAGCATCCGCGCGCCGACACGTCCCTGGAAACCCTGGCCAAACTCAAACCGGTCAATGGCCCGGACAAAACCGTCACCGCCGGCAACGCTTCCGGTGTGAACGACGGCGCGGCGGCCTTGATCCTGGCCTCGGCCGAAGCGGTGAAAAAGCACGGTCTGACTGCTCGCGCCAAAGTATTGGGCATGGCCAGCGCCGGTGTTGCACCTCGGGTGATGGGTATTGGCCCGGTGCCAGCGGTGCGCAAGTTGACCGAACGCCTGGGTTTGGCGGTCAGCGATTTCGACGTCATCGAACTCAACGAAGCGTTCGCCAGCCAGGGCCTGGCGGTGCTGCGCGAACTGGGGCTGGCGGACGACGCACCTCAAGTCAACCCGAACGGTGGCGCCATTGCCTTGGGCCATCCGTTGGGCATGAGCGGTGCGCGCCTGGTTTTGACAGCCCTGCATCAGCTGGAAAAAAACGGTGGCAAGAAAGGTCTGGCGACCATGTGTGTCGGTGTCGGCCAGGGTCTGGCCCTGGCGATCGAGCGCGTCTGACGCGCTCGAAAAGACTTATAAGCACTGAGGAATGTTTCATGACTGACAAGCCTGGTTACCGTCGCCCGCAGGAAGGCACCCAGCCTGCCTACCTGCACCCGACCTATCAATCCACCAACCTGCGCTCGCCGTCCAAGCCGCTAGTGTTCTTGCCGCACTCGTTGTCGGAAATCACCGGTCCTACCGTTGGTGCCGAGCGCATCAACGAGAAGGACAACGACCTGACCGCCCAGCACGAGGGGCAGCCTCAGGGTGAGCGCATCATCATCCATGGCCGTGTGCTGGATGAAAACGGTCTGCCGGTACCGGGGATTCTGGTTGAGATCTGGCAGGCTAACGCCGCCGGTCGCTACAACCATCCCCGTGACCTGCACGACGCACCGCTGGACCCGAACTTCACCGGCACCGGCCGCACCGTGACCGACGCCGATGGCTGGTACCAGTTCCAGACCATCAAGCCCGGCGCGTATCCGTGGGGCAACCACCACAACGCCTGGCGTCCGGCGCACATCCATTTCTCGCTGTTCGGGCCGAGCATCCTGACGCGCCTGGTCACGCAGATGTATTTCCCCGGGGACCCGCTGCTGGCGTACGACCCGATCTACAACTGCGTGCCCGATACCCGCGCCAAGGAGCGTTTGATCGCCACGTTCGATCTTGAAAAAACCATCCCTTCCTATGCCCTCGGGTATCGCTGGGACATCGTGTTGCGTGGCCGCGACGCCACGCCGATGGAGAAATAAGATGACGCTGACTGCGACCACGTCCCACACCGTAGGGCCTTACTACCACATCGGCCTGACCTGGCTGAATCGCGAAAACCTGACCGTCGAGCAAACCCTGGGCGAGCGCGTGGCGATCACCGGGCAAGTGGTCGATGGCAACGGTGAAGTCGTCAACGACGCGATGCTGGAAGTCTGGCAGGCCAATGCCGCCGGCAAGTACGACCATCCTGAAGACGATCAGGACAAACCCCTGGACCCGAACTTCGAAGGCTTTGGCCGGGTGCCGGTGGATGCCGAAGGGCGCTTCCGGTTCACCACCATCAAGCCGGGTACGGTCGAAGGCCTCAAAGGCACGACCCAGGCACCGCATCTGGTGGTGCTGGTGTTCGCCCGTGGTTTGGTGAAGCATTTGCTGACACGGATCTACTTCGATGGCGAACCGGCCAACGTGGACGACCCGTTGCTCGAATGCGTTCCGGCCGAGCGCCGCAGCACCTTGCTGGCCAAGCAGGATGCCAGCGGTGTTTACCAGTGGAATGTGATTCTGCAGGGCACTGACGCGGAGACGGTGTTCTTCGACTATTGAGCGAACACCACAAATCCCTGTGGGAGCGAGCCTGCTCGCGAAAGCGGACTGACAGTCGACATGGATGTTGAATGGAGCGGCCTCTTCGCGAGCAGGCTCGCTCCCACAAGGGATATGCATTGGTGATCCATCTGCGGAACGGGACTATTGCAAAGTGTGTCTAGACTCTCACTGTCCCCATTGAGTGAACAAAACAATGTCAACCCCAACTACAGTTCCTGAAGCGCTATACACGGGTGAAGAACGCAGCAAGCGGATCTTCGCCATTGTCGGTGCTTCTTCAGGCAACCTCGTCGAATGGTTCGACTTCTACGTCTATGCGTTTTGTGCGATCTATTTCGCGCCAGCCTTTTTCCCGTCCGACAACCCCACGGTGCAGTTGGTCAACACCGCGGGCGTATTTGCCGCCGGGTTCCTGATGCGCCCGATTGGCGGCTGGATATTCGGCCGTGTCGCGGACAAGCACGGGCGCAAGAATTCGATGCTGATATCGATTCTGATGATGTGCTTTGGCTCGCTGCTCATCGCCTGCTTGCCAACCTACAAGGATATTGGTGTCTGGGCCCCGATCATGCTGCTGTTCGCGCGCTTGCTCCAGGGCCTGTCGGTGGGCGGCGAGTATGGCACCACGGCCACCTACATGAGCGAAGTCGCCCTCAAGGGCCAGCGCGGTTTCTTTGCCTCGTTCCAGTACGTCACGTTGATCGGCGGGCAGTTGCTGGCGGTGTCGCTGGTGGTGATCCTGCAGCAGTTCCTCACCGAGGATGACCTGCGTGCCTACGGCTGGCGGATTCCGTTCGTGGTCGGTGCCATGGCGGCTCTGGTTTCGCTGTACCTGCGTCGTTCGCTGAAAGAAACCACCAGCAAGGAAATGCGTGAAAACAAGGACGCCGGCAGCATTCGTGCGCTGTTTCGCGACCATAAAGCCGCGTTTATCACCGTGCTCGGTTACACCGCCGGTGGCTCGCTGATTTTCTACACCTTCACCACGTACATGCAGAAGTACCTGGTGAACACCGCCGGCATGCACGCCAAGACCGCCAGTTACATCATGACCGGCGCGCTGTTCCTTTATATGTGCATGCAGCCGTTCTTTGGCATGCTCGCGGACAAGATCGGCCGCCGTAACTCGATGCTGTGGTTCGGTGCCCTGGGTACGCTGTGTACCGTGCCGATCCTGCTCAGCTTGAAAACTGTTAGCAGTCCGTTCCTGGCTTTTGTGTTGATCACGCTGGCATTGGCGATCGTCAGTTTCTACACCTCGATCAGCGGCCTGGTGAAAGCCGAAATGTTCCCGCCCGAGGTACGCGCCCTGGGTGTTGGCCTGGCTTACGCAGTGGCGAATGCAATCTTCGGCGGTTCGGCGGAATATGTTGCCCTGAGCCTCAAGGCAGTCGGCATGGAAAACTCCTTCTACTGGTACGTGACGGTGATGATGGCCATTGCGTTCCTGTTCAGCCTGCGTCTACCCAAGCAAGCGAAGTATCTGCATCACGACCTTTGATCTAATAAGCGGGCCCAAGCGGCCCGCGCTTCCAGGGACTGTTTATGAACGAGCGACCGGGCAATCAATTGTTCGATGCCTATTTCACTGCCCGCGATATGCGCGAAGTGTTCTGCGATCAGGGCCGGGTCCAGGCCATGCTCGATTTCGAAGCGGCGCTGGCCCGGGCCGAAGCGCGGGTCGGCGTGATTCCGCCTACCGCGGTGGCGCCGATTGAAGCGGCGTGCCAGGCCGGGCATTACGATTTTGCCGCCCTCGGCGAGGCAATTGCCACGGCGGGTAATTCGGCGATCCCGTTGGTCAAGGCGCTGGGCAAGCAAATCGCTGCGAGCGATGCGCAAGCCGAACGCTACGTGCATCTGGGCGCCACCAGCCAGGATGTAATGGATAGCGGCCTGGTGTTGCAATTGCGCCGGGCGCTGGCATTGATCGACAGCGATCTGGCGCAACTGGGCGACACCCTCGCCACCCAGGCCCAACGTTATGTCGCCACGCCACTGGCCGGACGCACCTGGTTGCAACATGCGACGCCGGTGACCCTCGGCATGAAAATCGCCGGTTGGCTGGGCGCCGTCACCCGCAGCCGTCAACGTCTGCAAGCGCTCAGGCCGCGCCTGCTGGTGCTGCAATTCGGTGGCGCCTCCGGAACCCTCGCGGCCCTCGGTGAACAGGCGATGCCGATTGCCCAGGCGTTGGCCGAAGAGCTGCAACTGAGCTTGCCGGACCAGCCCTGGCACACTCAGCGCGATCGCCTGGTGGAGTTTGGCTCGGTGCTCGGATTGATCGCCGGAAGTCTCGGCAAGCTCGGTCGCGATATCAGCTTGCTGATGCAAACCGAAGCCGCCGAGGTGTTCGAGCCTTCGGCGCCGGGCAAGGGTGGTTCTTCGACCATGCCGCATAAACGCAATCCAGTCGGTGCGGCGGTGCTGATTGGCGCGGCGACTCGCGTGCCAGGCCTGCTGTCGACACTGTTCAGCGCCATGCCGCAGGAGCACGAGCGCAGCCTGGGGCTGTGGCATGCCGAGTGGGAAACCCTGCCGGAAATTTGCTGCCTGGTGTCCGGCAGTCTCAAGCAGGCGCTGCTGGTCACGGGCGGACTGGAAGTGGACGCCGAACGCATGGCCCGCAACCTCGACCTGACCCAGGGCCTGGTGCTCGCCGAAGCGGTGAGCATCGTCCTCGCACAACGGGTCGGCCGCGACACCGCGCATCACCTGCTGGAACAATGCTGCAAACGCGCCGTCGCCGAACAACGCCATCTGCGTGCCGTACTTGGCGACGAACCGCAAGTGACTGCCGAACTGTCGGCCACTGAACTCGATCATCTGCTGGACCCCGCCCATTATCTCGGTCAGGCCCATACCTGGGTCGAGCGAGCGGTGGCTGAACATTCTGCATTGACTGCCTGAAGGAGACTGCTGTGGCTTTCGTACAACTCGCCGATGGCGAACTACATTACCAACTAGATGGACCGGTCGATGCGCCGGTGCTGGTGCTGTCCAACTCGCTGGGCACCGACCTGCACATGTGGGACGCGCAGATTCCGGCGTTCACGGAGCACTTTCGTGTACTGCGTTTCGACACCCGCGGACACGGCCAATCGTTGGTGACGCCGGGCCCTTACAGCATCGAACAACTGGGCCGTGACGTATTGGCACTGCTGGATGCCCTGCACATCGAACGCGCACATTTCTGCGGCCTGTCCATGGGCGGCCTGATCGGCCAGTGGCTGGGGATCAACGCTGGCGAACGTCTGAATAAGCTGATCGTGTGCAACACGGCGGCGAAAATCGGCGATCCGTCGATCTGGAACCCGCGTATCGAAACGGTGTTGCGTGACGGTCAGGCAGCGATGGTCGCCTTGCGCGATGCATCGATTGCACGCTGGTTCACCCCGGATTTCTCCGAAGCCAACCCGGCGGCGGCCAAGCAGATTACCGACATGCTGGCGGCGACATCGCCTGAAGGCTATGCGGCCAACTGTGCGGCGGTGCGCGATGCCGATTTCCGCGATCAGTTGTCTGCGATCAAGGCGCCGCTGCTGGTGATCGCCGGCATCCAGGATGCGGTCACGCCGCCGTCCGGCGGGCACTTCATCCAGGAGCACGTACCGGGTGCGGAGTACGCCGAGTTCTATGCCGCGCACTTGTCCAACGTCCAGGCCGGTGCTGATTTCAGCGACCGCGTACTGGCCTTCCTGACGGCTCGTTGAGGGGAATTGCGTGGACGAGAAACAACGTTACGACGAGGGCATGAAGGTCCGTCGCGCTGTTCTGGGCGATGCCCATGTCGATCGCAGCCTGACCACCCTGACCGAGTTCAACTCGGAGTTCCAGGAAATGATCACCCGCCACGCCTGGGGTGACATCTGGACCCGTCCGGGCCTGCCGCGTCACACCCGCAGCCTGATCACCATCGCCATGCTGATCGGCATGAACCGCGAGGGCGAACTCAAACTGCATCTGCGCGCTGCCGCCAACAACGGCGTGAGCCGCAGCGAGATCAAGGAAGTGATCATGCAGAGCGCAATCTACTGCGGGATTCCGGCAGCCAATGCGACGTTCCACCTGGCTGAGTCGGTCTGGGATGAGTTGGGGGTTGAATCGCGGGAGTGATCCCCTGCGATTGATCGTTCCCACGCTCTGCGTGGGAATGCCTCAAGGAACGCTCTGCGTTCGGCTTTGGAAGGGACGCGGAGCGTCCCGGGCTGCATTCCCACGCAGAGCGTGGGAACGATCGGCCTCTAGAGCAGGCTGATCGGGTAGCTGATGATCACGCGATTCTCATCGAACTCGTTGTTGCTGTAATCGCGACGTATCGTCGAGTTGCGCCATTTCACGTTCAGGTCTTTGAGCGCACCGCTCTGCACGGTGTAGCCCAGTTCACTTTCACGACCCCATTCCTTGCCATCGGTGATGGTGCCGGTGTGCACGTTATCGCCGCTGATGTAGCGGTTCATCAGGGTCAGGCCCGGCACGCCAAGGGCAACGAAGTTGTAGTCGTGGCGCACTTGCCAGGATTTTTCCCGGGCGTTGTCGTAGCTGGAGTTGTAGCTGTCGTTGGCCAGGGTGCCGCCGCTGGTGCCGTTGACCCGCATCCACGGGCTATCGCCGGTGAGTTTCTGCAAGCCGACGTAGAAGGTGTTGCCGCCGTACTTGGCCGAGAACAGGCCAAACATGGTTTTGTTGTCCAGCTCGCCGGCCCGGGCGCTGCCGTCATCCTTGCCGTAGAAGTAGCCGAGGTTGGCACCGAGGGTCCAGGCACCGATGGGTTGGCTGTGGGTCAGGTTGATGAATTGCTGGCTGTAGATGTCCTTCAGTTCGGCGTTCCACACACCGATCTGGGTGCGTTTCTCGTTGAACAGGTACTCGCCGCCCTGGAAGTTGAAACGGTCGGAGGTGAACGCGGCTTTGCCGGTCATCGACATGTCGCCCATGCTGCTGTCGTCGCGCGGGCTGTTCTGGCGGAACTGTCCGCCGTACAGCGTCAGGCCGTCGATTTCCTTCGAGGTGAGTTGCCCGCCGCGGAAGGTTTGCGGCAGGGAACGACCGTCGTCCGAACGCAGGATTGGCAGCACTGGCATCCATTCGCCGACTTTCGCTTCGGTTTGCGACAGCTTGGCCTTGAACGCCACGTTGGTGCGACCGAAGTTGTCGGCCGGGCGGCCGTCACTGTCCAGCGGCAGCAACTGGGTACCGCCAGTACCTTTGCCGCCATCGAGTTTCACCGAGTACAAGCCCAGCACGTCCATGCCGAAACCGACGGTGCCCTGGGTAAACCCGGACTTGGCGTCGAGAATGAAGCTTTGCGTCCACTCTTCGGCCTTGCCCTGGGCCTTGGTGGGGTTGGTGAAGTTGCGGTTGATGTAGAAGTTGCGCAGGTTCAGGTTGACCTTGGCCCCTTCGACAAAACCCGACTCTTCGGCCTGGGCGGGCAGGGCTGCGCTCGCCAGGGCTACGGCGATCAAGCTGGGAACGAAATACTGCGCGGAAGAAGGCGTCATGGGCTTGGGTCTCTCTAATTCTTGGAGATGAAACAGGGTGATGCCGCAACCCAAGGTTGCAGACGTGCTGGGAAATCAGGGCAAGCGAGGCGGATCAGCCGGAGAGGGCAGGGCGCGGGGGCATGGCATCGAACCTGTTGTTATTGGTTTTGTGGGTCGAATGGTGATGTGAATGTACTAGATGGTTCAATCTGTGAAAACAGATTTTGGGCGATTATCGAACGTTAGATTGCCCAGGGTTTGCGTTGTTAGTGCTGGCCCCTTCACGAGCAAGCCCGCTCCCACATTGGCCGCATTCTTTCTGGAGGAACTCGGTTGAGTGTGGGAGCGGGCTTGCTCGCGAAGGGGCCAGAACGGTCCTCACACCTTTTCCGGCGGTCAACAAAAAGCCCACCGAAAGGTGGGCTCCTTGTTTTCACAGCACTATCAGAAATACTTCATCTTCGGCGCTTCTTCTTTCAACGGCTCGTTCTTCGCCGTCTGTTCGTTCCAGCCACCGCCCAGGGCCTTGTACAGGTTGACCTGGCTGACCAGTTGCGCCAGACGGTCGGTGATCAATGCCTGTTGGGCACTGAACAGCTGGCGCTGGGCATCGAGGAAGGTCAGGTTGCTGTCGACACCGATGCGGTAACGACGCTCGGCCAGGCGGTAGTAGTCCTGGTTGGCATTGACGAAGTCCTGCTGCGCCTGCAGCTGCTGGACGTAGGTCTGGCGCGCGGCCAGGCCGTCGGCGACTTCCTGAAAGGCGGTCTGGATGGACTTCTCGTAGTTCGCCACGCCAATGTCTTTCTGGATTTTCGAGTAATCCAGGCTGGCACGCAGGCTGCCGGCGTTGAAGATCGGCAGGTTGATCTGCGGCTGGAACAGCCAGGTACCCGAACCACCCTTGAACAGGCCGGACAGGTCCGGGCTCAGGGTCCCGGCATTGGCCGTCAGGCTGATGCTCGGGAAGAACGCTGCCCGCGCCGCGCCGATGTTGGCGTTGGCGGCCTTGAGGTTGTACTCGGCCTGCAGGATGTCCGGGCGACGCTGCAGCAAGTCCGACGGCAGGCCAGGTGGCACTTCGGCCAGCAGGTCGTCGTTCAGCGGTTTGGCCGCTTGCAGGTTGGCCGGGATGCCGGTGCCAAGCAGCAGCACCAGGCTGTTTTCATCCTGGGCGACCTGACGGGTGTACTTGGCCAATTGCGCACGGGCGTTTTCCACCGAGGTGCGCGATTGTGCCAGGTCCAGGGCCGAAGCGACGCCCACTTCGTTGCTGCGCGCGGTGAGCTTGTAGCTCTCCTCGAACGCGGCGAGGGTGTCCTGGGTCAGCTTGAGCAGTTCCTTGTCGGCCTGCCAGGTCAGGTAGGCATTGGCCACGCTGGCCACCAGGCTGATCTGGGTGCTGCGCCGGCCTTCTTCGGTGGCAAAGTACTTCTGCAGGGCTTCTTCGTTCAGGCTGCGAATCCGACCGAACATATCCAGTTCATAGGCGCTGATGCCAACCGTGGCCGAGTAGGAACTGGTGATGCCAGCCTCGCCGGTCTGCGAAGCGTCAGCCGGCAAGCGCTGGCGGCTACCTGTACCGTTGGCCGAAACGGCCGGGAACAGATCGGCGCGCGAGATGCGGTATTGAGCCGCAAAGGCGTCGATGTTCAAGGCCGCGACACGCAGGTCGCGGTTGTTTTCCAGGGATACCTGAATCAGCTGCTGCAGCGCCGGGTCATGGAAAAACTGCTTCCAACCCTGCTCGGCAGCGGCCTGCGCCGGTGCCTGGGCCGGCGAATACGCCTGGCCCTGCGGGTACTGATCTGCCACCGGTGCTTGCGGCCGCTGATAGTCAGGTATCAGCGAGCAGCCACCAAGCACGAACGCGGCGACGGCCAGGGAGAGTAGCGACTTGCTCATTAGCCAGCCTCTTTAGAAGTTTCAATGGCGTCTTGCTGGTCGACGTTTTTACGCTGACCCAGGGCCGACACGGTGACGAAGAACAGTGGGACCCAGAAGATCGCCAGAACGGTTGCGGTGATCATACCGCCAATCACGCCGGTACCGATGGCATGCTGGCTACCGGAACCTGCACCCGTGGATATCGCCAGGGGCACCACCCCGAGCACGAACGCGAGCGAGGTCATGATGATGGGGCGCAGACGCATGCGGCAGGCTTCGATGGCCGCCTCGCGCAGGCTGCGCCCTTGTTCGTGCAGTTCCTTGGCGAATTCGACAATCAGGATGGCGTTTTTCGCCGCCAGGCCGATGGTCGTCAACAAGCCCACCTGGAAGTACACGTCGTTGGACAGGCCGCGCAGGCTGGTGGCCATCAGCGCACCGATGATCCCCAGCGGTACCACCAGCATGACCGCGATCGGAATCGACCAGCTTTCATAGAGGGCCGCCAGGCACAGGAACACCATCAGCAACGACAAGGCGTACAGCGCAGGCGCTTGCGAGCCCGACAGGCGTTCCTCGTAGGACAGGCCGGTCCAGGAAATACCGACGCCGGCCGGCAGTTTCTTGGCGATGGCCTCGACTTCGGCCATGGCTTCACCGGTGGAGTAACCCGGTGCCGGGGCGCCGAGGACTTCCACCGCTTCCACGCCGTTGTAACGGGCCAGTTTCGGCGATCCGTAGATCCACTCACCCTTGGCGAACGCCGAGAACGGAACCATGGTGCCGACGCTGTTGCGCACGTACCACTTCTGCAAGTCCTCAGGGCTCATGCGCGCACCGGGCTGTCCTTGCACGTAAACCTTCTTCACCCGACCACGGTCGATGAAGTCGTTGACGTAGCTACTGCCCAGGGCGATCGACAGGGTGTTGTTGATGTCGGCGATGGTAATGCCCAGGGCACTGGCCTTCTCATCGTCGATTTCCAGCTGGTATTGCGGCTCATCGTTCAAGCCGTTCGGACGCACTTGAGTCAGGATCTTGCTTTGCGCCGCCATGCCGAGGAACTGGTTACGGGCTTCCATCAGCTTGTCGTGACCGATACCGGCGCGGTCCTGCAGGAACACGTCGAAACCGGTGGCGTTACCCAATTCCAGTACCGCCGGTGGCGCGAAGGCAAACACCATGGCGTCACGGAAGGTGAAGAAGTGCTGCTGGGCACGGGCTGCGACCTTGAACACGCTGTTGTCGGCGTTACGGTCTTCCCATGGGCGCAGCATGATGAACGCCATGCCCGAGCTTTGGCCACGGCCGGCGAAGTTGAAGCCGGTCACGGTAAACACCGAGTTCACCGCGTCGCCTTCACCGCCATCCTTGCCCGGACGCAGCAGGAATTCACGCATTTCGTCCACGACCACCTGGGTGCGCTGGGACGTCGATCCGGCGGGGGTCTGTACCTGGGCGAACAATACGCCCTGGTCTTCTTCCGGCAGGAACGCAGTTGGAATGCGGGTGAACAGCCAGATCATGCCGACGACGATGATGATATAGGCCAACAGGTACGGCGCCTTGTGCGTCAGCATGCTGCCGACGCCACGCTCGTAGCTTTTGACACCACGGTCGAAGTTGCGGTTGAACCAGCCGAAGAAACCGCGTTTCGGGGTGTGGTGCTCGCCCTTGGGAATCGCCTTGAGCATGGTGGCGCAGAGCGCCGGGGTGAAGATCAGGGCCACCAGTACCGACAGGGCCATGGCCGAGACGATGGTGATCGAGAACTGCTTGTAGATCACACCGGTGGAGCCGCTGAAGAAGGCCATTGGCAACAGCACCGCTGACAGCACCAAGGCGATACCAACCAGTGCTCCCTGGATCTGCCCCATGGATTTCTTGGTCGCTTCCTTGGGCGACAGGCCTTCTTCGCTCATCACCCGTTCGACGTTTTCCACCACGACGATGGCATCGTCCACCAGCAAGCCGATGGCCAGCACCATACCGAACATGGTCAGGGTATTGATGCTGAACCCGG
This sequence comes from Pseudomonas sp. V98_8, assembly GCF_029967975.1. Lineage (NCBI taxonomy): Bacteria > Pseudomonadati > Pseudomonadota > Gammaproteobacteria > Pseudomonadales > Pseudomonadaceae > Pseudomonas > Pseudomonas sp. V98_8. Next base: position 62,647 of record NZ_JASCAE010000052.1, on the reverse strand, counting down.
CCGCCGCGAGGATCCCGAATGTACCGAGCAATACCACCGGGACCGTCATCGTGGTGATGATGGTGGCGCGGAAGTTCTGCAGGAACAGGAACATCACCAGGAACACCAGCCCGACCGCTTCGACCAGGGTGTGAACCACGCCCTTGATCGATTCGGTCACCACCGGCGTGGTGTCGTACGGGAACACCACTTCCATCCCTTCGGGGAAGAACGGCTTGAGGTTGTCGATGGTGGTGCGCAGGGCCTTGGCGGTATCCAGGGCGTTGGCGCCAGTGGCCAGTTTCACGGCCAGGCCGGACGCCGGGGCGCCGTTGAACTGGGCGTTGATGCTGTAGTTCTCACCACCCAGGCCGACGCTGGCGACATCCTTGAGGCGAACCTGGGAGCCGTCCTTGTTGACCTTGAGCAGGATCTTTTCGAATTGCTCGGCGGTCTGCAGGCGGGTCTTGCCAATGATCGTCGCGTTCAGCTGCGTGCCGGGCAGGGCGGGCAGGCCGCCGAGCTGGCCGGACGAGACCTGGACGTTCTGTGCGGCGATGGCGGTTTTGACATCGATCGGGGTCAGGTTGAAGTTGTTCAACTTGGCCGGGTCGAGCCAGATGCGCATGGCGTACTGGGAGCCGAATACCTGGAAGTCGCCGACACCGGCGGTCCGCGAGATCGGGTCCTGCATGTTGGACACGATGTAGTTGGACAGGTCGTCCTTGGTCATGCTGCCGTCACGCGACACCACGCCGATCACCAGCAGGAAGTTCTTCACTGCCTTCGTCACGCGGATACCTTGTTGCTGCACTTCCTGCGGCAACAGCGGGGTGGCCAGGTTCAGCTTGTTCTGGACCTGGACCTGCGCGGTATCGGAGTTGGTGCCTTGCTCGAAGGTCGCGGTAATGGTCATGGTGCCATCGGAGTTACTTTCCGAAGACACATAACGCAAATTGTCGATACCGTTGAGCTGCTGCTCGATCACCTGGACCACGGTGTCCTGCACGGTTTGCGCAGAAGCGCCCGGGTAGGTCACGGAAATGGCGATGGCTGGAGGCGCAATGCTCGGGTATTGGTTGATCGGCAACTTGAGGATCGATAGAGCCCCGACCAGCATGATCACCAGGGCGATTACCCAGGCGAAGATCGGACGGTCGATGAAGAATCTGGACATGAATTACTCCCCTTGGCCGCTGGAAGCCTGCTCAGCTGGCTTGGCGGGGGCCGGGTTTTTTGTGCCGACGTTGGTGGCGTCAGTGGGCTTGACTTCGATGCCCGGCTTGACGAACTGCAGGCCTTCGGTGATCAGGCGATCGCCGGCCTTCAGGCCGTCCTCGATCAGCCATTGGTTGCCGACGGTGCGGTTAGCCTTGAGCTGACGCAGTTCGACCTTGTTGTCGGGACCTACGACCAGCGCGGTCGGCATGCCTTTGAGGTCGCGGGTGACGCCTTGCTGCGGCGCCAGGATCGCGGCGCTGTTCACGCCTGCCTGCAACTGGGCGTGCACGAACATGCCCGGCAGAAGGGTGTGGTCAGGGTTCGGGAACACGGCGCGCAGGGTGACGGAGCCGGTGGTCTGGTCTACCGAGACCTCGGAGAACTCCAGCTTGCCGTCGAGCTTGTACTGGCTGCCATCCTCGAGGGTCAGCTTGACTTTCGCGGCGTTGTCGCCGGCCTTTTGCAGACGACCGCTTTCCAGCTCGCGGCGCAGCGTAAGCAGCTCGACAGAAGACTGGGTGACGTCGACGTAGATCGGGTCCAGCTGCTGGATCACCGCCATCGCTTCGACCTGGCCATTGCTGACCAGTGCACCTTCGGTGACCGACGAGCGACCGATCCGACCGGTCAACGGCGCATACACCTTGGTGTAGCGCACATTGATCTGGGCCGTTTGCAGTGCGGCTTCCGATTGCAGGCGGTTGGCCACGGCGGTGTCGTATTCCTGGCGGCTCACGGCCTGTTCGTCGACCAGTTGCTTGTAGCGGTCAGAGATCGACTTGGTCGAACGCAAGTTGGCTTCGGCGCTTTTGAGCGTAGCGTCATAAACCGATGGATCGATCTGATACAGCTGCTGGCCGGCCTTGACGTCGCCGCCTTCCTTGAAAAGACGCTTGAGAATGATGCCGTTGACCTGTGGGCGCACTTCGGCAATGCGGAACGCACTGGTGCGTCCCGGCAGATCGGACGTCAACGTAAACGTTTGCGTCTGCAGGGTGACGACGCCGACCTGAGGCGGTGGTGCGGCCGGAGGGGCCTCTTCTTTTTTACATCCGCTGAGCAGCGATGCCAGGGCGACGGCGGCGACCAGAGCGGTAACAGCTGGCTTGAATTGCATGAAAATCCTCGGGTCAGGCGCGAAACAAACGCACAAGAAAAAATTGAAAGGTTAAAAAGTGGGGGCCGAGTGGATAAGTAGCATGCTAAGGAATATACTTACGTTCATGGCTGTTTGTAAATACCTTGGTCACGTACCCATCCCGTTACAAACGCCGTCGCAAGGTTCGAATTGTAGGCCCGGGGACGAAACCCAAGAGCACTCGCCCCGCTTTTATTCAGCTGATATCCAGACATCGCTGAAGCATCCTGATTGAGGTTGTACTGCCATGGTCCGTCGTACCAAAGAGGAAGCCCAAGAAACCCGCAACCAGATACTCGAAGCGGCCGAGAAAGCCTTTTTCGAGCGGGGCGTGGCGCGCACGACCCTGGCGGACATCGCGAACCTTGCCGGCGTCACTCGCGGGGCGATTTACTGGCATTTCAGCAACAAGGCGGACTTGGTCCAGGCCATGCTCGACACCCTGCACGAGCCTCTGGATGAAATGGCCAAGGCCAGCGAAAGCGCAGATGAACCCGACCCCCTGGGTTGTATGCGCAAGCTGTTGATTCATTTGTTTCATCAAGTTGCCCTGGACCCGAAAACCCGGCGCATCAACGAAATTCTCTTTCATAAGTGCGAATTCACCGATGAAATGTGCGACCTGCGCCAACAGCGCGTGGCAGCCAGCCTGGATTGCAATGTACGAATCGGCCTGGCCCTGAGCAACGCGGTGAATCGCGGGCAATTGCCGGAAAACCTGGATACGGCGCGCGCGGCCGTCAGCCTGCATGCCTACATCGATGGCATCCTGTACCAGTGGCTGCTGGCGCCCGAGGGTTTCCAACTGCACATCGAAGCCGAGCGTTGGGTCGATACAGGGTTGGACATGCTGCGCTTGAGCCCCAGCTTGCGCAAATGAAACAAAATGCATGATTAGAGGCGAGCGCTGATCATTCAACGCTCGCCTGTACGCCGTGGGCTACTTTTATATACGCGCGCTCGCCAGGTTGAAAGGTAGCGGGCTTCGTATTTTGTAGGAATTTTGTGTCGTATAGGGTGTGGGCCGGTCGCAAGAGGTGAGTCCTCAAGTGACATTCCCAGACTGGCCTGGCTGTGGAACAGGCGGGTGGGTTGCCATCAACCCAAGGTAATTTCTACCTCGAAGTGGAAGGGCGCATCCGTACCCATCCGGGTTGTTTTGGTCGAGCACTTGATTGGGGATGAGCCAATCGACTTGACGGTGTTTTTTACACTGGGCCTGAGTGTTGGCGAAAGAAGGCCAAACGAAGTATTCATTATCAGGCCTAAGTCAAAGCGGACGCCGATAGTGTCATCGAAGAAGTCTACAAATTGATTGAACATGATTTTGTTCTTGGGCCAAGGGTAGGCATAGTTGTAGTTGAATTCGGATTTGAACGCAGTTTGTTGCTCGCAGGGGATCTGGAACGATTCGCGCTCTGCCTTGCTCAACGGCAGAGTGGTCTGGGTAATGTTGAATGTATGAGTTGTTTGATTGATGATTCTGACAATAACACGTGTGGTTTTCGTGCCCCTTGCCTGATTTCGCCACTGGTCGATTTTCTGGTTCAGCGCGTGCGTATATTGCGCATGCTCCAGCAGATTGATGACTTCTACCTTGGCGTTGCCCAGCATTTCATCCAGCAGCGCCTGGTGCTCCTCGCTGAGCAGGTTGGGCAGAAGCTGGTAAAGCATGCCGATGGAGGTATTGTTGAACGTTGCGAACAGTTGGTCGTAGGGTTGGCCAACTTCACTGTCAGGGTTGTCGCTAATATTCATGTCGATTCCTTTCGATGAATTGAGTGTGGCATTCAACATTAAGTGCAGGATTGTCCTGCTGTTGAAAGTTTATTATCTGTATTGGTAGTGGGGGCTGGAAGAAAAGGATGGTGTCTGGATGTGTTAAATGCTTATTTAATGCATGCGAAAGTTTTGTATAAAAAAGCCCCGGCTCTCTCGAGTCGGGGCTTATACATTTGAACCTTGACGTTTACAGCGTTGGGTAGTCGATGTAACCCACCGGGCCCTTGGCGTAGAACAACTCGGGACGCGCCTCGTTCAGCGGCGCATCCGCTTTCAGGCGTGCCGGCAAGTCCGGGTTGGCAATGAACGGCACGCCGAAGGCGACTGCGTCAGCCTTGCCGCTGGCCAGCCAGGCATTGGCGCTGTCCTTGGTGAAGCGTTCGTTGATGATGTACGGACCCCCGAAGGCTTCCTTGATTTGCGGACCCAGGCTGTCGGTGCCTTCTTTCTCGCGCGAGCAGATGAAGGCAATGCCACGTTTGCCCAGTTCGCGAGCGACGTAGGTGAAGGTTTCGGCCAGGTTGTCGTCACCCATGTCATGGGAGTCGGCGCGAGGTGCCAGGTGCACACCGACACGGCCGGCGCCCCAGACTTCGATGGCGGCATCGGTCACTTCCAGCAACAGGCGGGCACGGTTTTCCACCGAACCGCCGTATTGGTCGGTGCGCTGGTTGGTGCTGCTTTGCAGGAACTGGTCGAGCAGGTAGCCGTTGGCACCGTGGATTTCCACGCCATCAAAACCGGCGGCCTTGGCGTTTTCGGCACCCACGCGGTAAGCGTCGACGATGTCGGCGATTTCAGCGGTTTCCAGCGCGCGGGGCGTTGGGTAATCGGCCAGCGGACGCACCAGGCTGACGTGGCCTTTAGGCTGGATGGCGCTCGGGGCGACCGGTTTTTCGCCATTCAGGTACGACTCGTGGGACACCCGGCCGACGTGCCACAGTTGCAGGAAGATCTTGCCGCCCGCGCCGTGGATTGCCTTGGTGACGTTGGTCCAGCCGCGCACCTGGTCGTTGGACCAGATGCCCGGGGTGTCCGGGTAGCCGACGCCCATCGGGGTGACCGAAGTGGCTTCGCTGAGGATCAGGCCGGCCGAAGCACGTTGTACGTAGTACTCGGCCATCAACGCGTTGGGCACACGGCCTTCATCGGCGCGGCAGCGGGTCAGCGGGGCCATGATGATGCGGTTGGCCAGCTCGAGGTCGCCCAGTTTGATCGGATCGAAAATAGTCGTCATGAAATAGCTCTCTTGTGAAGATCAGTGGGTAACGGGGGCCAGTTCGGGGTCGCCGCTCTGACGGAAAGTGATCAGGGTCGCCAGCAGGGCGAGTACCGCCAGGGCGGCTGCCGCGAGAGGCACGCTGGTCAGGCCGAAACCGTGGGCGATGACGCTGCCACCGACCCAGGCGCCCAGGGCGTTGCCGACGTTGAAGGCGCCGATGTTCAGGGTCGAGACCAGGTTCGGTGCCGCCTTGCCGTAGGTCACCACGTTGACTTGCAGGGCTGGTACGGCGGCGAAACACGCGGTGGCCCAGAGGAACAGGGTGATTTCGGTCGGGATCAGCGCGACGCTGGTCCAGGTCAGTACGGTGGAGACCACGGCCATGGCGATGAAGACGCCGATCAGGGTCGCCGCCAGGCCCTTGTCCGCCAGCTTGCCGCCGATGATGTTGCCGACGGTCAACCCCAGGCCGATGAGCATCAAGGTCCAGGTCACGCCACGGGGCGAGACACCGGTGACTTCGCCCAGCAGTGGTGCCACATAGGTAAACAGAGTGAATACCGAGGCGGCGAACAGTGCCGTCATGCTCAGGGACAACCAGATACCGGCGCCTTTAAGGGCGCGCAATTCGGCGCGCATGTCGAGTTTTTCTTCATCGCGCTTGGCCGGCAGGAAGCGGATCAGGCCGATCAATGCGATTACGCCGATGACGGTCACCGCCCAAAAGGTCGAGCGCCAGCCGGCTTGCTGACCGAGCGCAGTACCCAGCGGCACGCCGAGGACGTTGGCCAGGGTCAGGCCGGTGAACATCAGGGCTACTGCCGAGGCGCGCTTGTTGGCGGGCACCAGGCCTGCCGCCACCACCGAACCGATGCCGAAGAACGCACCATGGCACAGGGCGGTCACCACACGGGCAAACATCAGCACGTTGTAGTCACTGGCAACCGCGCAAAGCAGGTTGCCGACAATGAAAATGCCCATCAGCGCCACCAGGGCGGCCTTGCGCGGCAGCCGGGCGGTGGCCAGTGCCATGAAGGGCGCACCAACGGCCACGCCCAGGGCGTAGCCGGTCACCAGCCAGCCGGCACCAGGGATCGACACACCGAGGTCGGCCGCCACGTCAGGCAGCAAGCCCATGATGACGAACTCGGTGGTGCCGATGGCGAAGGCGCTTAACGCCAATATGAGTAGCGAGAGGGGCATGGGTGGATTCCTTGTCGGCTGGCTGACGTAAAGGGTCAGAGCTCTTTGCTGAAGACTTTGAGGAACTCCTGGATGGTTTCCTCGTTACGTTTGAAAAAGTGCCACTGGCCGACCTTGCGGCTGCTGATCAGGCCGGCGCGTTGCAGGGTCGCCAGGTGTGCGGACACCGTGGACTGCGACAAACCGCAACGTTGATCGATCTGCCCGGCGCAGACGCCGTGCTCATTGCTGTGGGACTGGTCTGGAAATTCGACGTCCGGATTCTTGAGCCAGTGCAGGATTTCTCGCCGTACCGGGTGCGCCAGGGCTTTTATTATTTCGTCGAGTTCAATGGTCATGGTTTGGGGGCTCGTGATCAGTAAAACGCTATATCGCGATAAGGCGAACTTTAAATCGGTATTTCGCGATATACAAATATGATTTTGCTCTGAGGACAGAGCAAATCGATATATCGGGTTATAACGATATGTTGGTTGCAATGAATCAAGGCCGCAGTGCTAAGCTGCGCCCATGAACTATCTCGCACATCTTCACCTCGGTGGCCAGCGTCCCGGTCAATTGCTCGGCAGTCTCTATGGCGACTTCGTCAAGGGACGGCTGCAAGGGCAGTTCGATCCGGAAATCGAAGCGGCCATCCAGCTGCATCGCAGCATCGACGTATTCACCGATCGCCACCCGCTGGTGGATGGCGCGTTATCGCGTTTTTCACTCACGCGCCGGCGCTACGCCGGGATCGTCCTCGATGTGTTTTTCGACCATTGTCTGGCGCGGGACTGGGCGCTCTACGCCGAGCGGCCGCTGGAGCTGTTCACCTCGGACGTGTACCGGGTGCTGTCCACCCAGACTCAACTGCCGGAGCGCCTGGCGAAAATCGCGCCGCACATGGTGGCCCATGACTGGTTGGGGTCTTATCGGGAATTCGAAGTGCTGGAGCAGGTATTGCGGGGGATTTCGCGACGCTTGACCCGACCGGAGGAACTGGCGGCGGCGATGCAGGAGTTGCGCATGTTATATGAGCCGTTGAGCGAGGATTTTCGGTTGTTCTATCCGCAGCTGCAGGATTTTGCCCAAAACCAGCCAACACCATAAAGCTATTGTGGGAGCGGGCAAGCCCGCTCCCACAGGAGATCTATGTTTATGCCGCGATAGCGGGTCGCATTGGGACTTTCTGCGTTTGCGCGATCGCGCCAAACAACGCCTTCTGCACCGCCTGCTGCGCTTCGAATGCCAGCGCAGCACGTTCGCGGCCTTCGCATGGGATCGGCTTGAGCAGATGAATCTCCACCGCGCCGCGGTCGCTGGCAAACAAGCGCATCAGGTGCGACAGCAAATCATCATCGCCAATGAACGGTGCCAGTGTGTCGGGCTCACCGTTGCGCACATAACGAATCGCCACCGGTTGCAGTTTCACCTCGGAGTCGATTGCCGCCGACAGCAGGCGACCGTGAAAGGTGCGCAGCGAACGGCCATCGGTAGTCGTGCCTTCCGGGAACATCAGCAGCGGATGTGCCTGTTGCAGGTGGCGCGTCATCTGTTTGCGGATCAACTGGCTGTCACCCGAACCGCGACGGATAAACAGGCTGCCGGCCTTGGCCGCCAACCAGCCCGCCACCGGCCAGGTGCGCACTTCGGCCTTGGACAGGAACGACAGCGGCGTGAGCATTCCCAGCAGCGGGATGTCGGTCCAGGACACGTGGTTGCTGACCCAGAGCATTGGCGTCTTGGGCAACTCACCGTGCAGGGTCACGTCGAAGGGCAGGGCGTTGCCAAGGCGTGCCATGAAAAACCGCGACCAGCGCTGGCGGCGTTCCATCGAGTGAGCCAGCCCCAGGCGTTCGAACATACCGAACACGCTGGCCATGCTCAGGCCGAGCGCGACCACCAGAAGCACCCGGGCGACTCGCGCGTACACGCGCAAGCGACTCATTAGACAGCCGCCTTGAAGTGTTTGGCGTAACGCGGGCAGAGTTCGTCGCGCTTGAGCAGGATGAACACATCGGCCACCTGGAAATCTTCGTCCCAGCACGGCTCGCCGCAGATCTTCGCGCCCAGGCGCATGTAGGCCTTGAGCAGTGGCGGCATTTCGGCGATCACGTTCGAGGGAATATCCAGGGTGGGCAGCGGCTTTTTCGGTTCGGCCCGCAAGTGTTCGGTGCACAGGTAGCGTTCACGCAGACGCTGCATGATCGCGTGGGCCTGGATCCCGCCGTCTTGCATCGGAATGCTTGCGCAACCCATCAAGTAACTGTATCCGCCCTGGTTCAGGACTTCGGCCAGTTCGCCCCAGAGCACGGCGATGGTACCGCCATTGCGGTAGGCCGGATCGACGCAGGTACGACCGATTTCCAGGATCGGGCCTTTGAGGTGAACGAGCCCGTGCAGGCTGAATTCTTCTTCGCTGTAGAACTTGCCCAGGCTGCTGGCGGCGGCATGGTCGAGCAGCCGGGTGGTCGCCACCAGGCGCCCGGTGTTCAGGTCACGCACGCCGATGTGAGCGCAGTGAACATCGTAGTCGTCCATGTCCAGACCCAATTCCGCGCCCTTGAGCTTGGCGTTGAACTCGCCGCTGAACACGTTGAAACGCAGGGCCTGGGCTTCCTGCAAAGCCTCGGCGCCGACCAGGCGTTCGGCTTGCAGGCGGCGTTCGTTGCCGGTGTCGCTGATGCGTGCGATCTGAGTCATGGCGAATCTCCGTGCGGGCTGCTCACCCGTCTTGGGGTTACAGCGAATCGACTTTCTTTATCCAGCCGTGTTGTGCAAAGTCAGGCTATGTAGCCCCGGTGTCATCGCCGTTAAGCTTTGGTGATGCTTGTATGACAGCCCACGAGGAGCCTCTTATGCCCTGGCAAACCCTGTTGAAACGCCACGCTCGCTTGCCCGCCAACCCGGACCTGGGCGAGGGCTTCGCCACGTTGTTGCAGCAAGTGGGCAATGTCACTCCGTTCGAGTTGGCCGTGGTCGGTGCACGCATGATGGCGACGCCGGGGCTGGCGTTCCTGGTGGGCTATCAGGCGGCGTTGCGCATGCTGTGGCCAAGCGCGCCGTTGAGCCTCGGCGCAATGTGCGCGACCGAGCAACGCAGCCTGCGGGTGGCTGACATGCAGACCCGCCTGCACGATTTGCGCTTGAGCGGACGCAAGGATTTCGTCACCGCGGGCGATGCTGCCGACTGGCTACTGATTGCCGCCCGCAGCGAACAGCAAGGCGAAGCTCCGCGCCTGAGCCTGGCGGTGGTCTATCCCGATGAACCGGGCGTGCGGGTGGAAAAACTGCCGCCGATTCCGTTGATGCCGGACATCAGTCATGGCCGGCTGTTTCTCGACAATGCATTGTGCGAATTGCTCGCGGGGGATGGCTGGGATGCGTACGTCAAGCCGTTCCGAACCCTGGAAGACATCTATGTCTTGAGTGCCATGACCGCCTGGCTGTACGGCGTTGGCCAGGACAGTGACTGGCCGCAAGCCTTGCAGTTGCGCTTGTTGGCGCTGCTGGCCGGGTGCGCGGAAGTCAGTCGACATCCCCCTGTCAGTCCGGCGGGGCATGTGTTGCTCGGTGGTCTGTTTGCGCAGTTCGAAGGGCTCAAGGGTGAGATCAACGCAGCGCTGGCCGATGGCCCGCCACAGTGGGCGGCGATGTGGCAGCGCGATCAGGCGGTTATGGATCTGGCGGCCGGGGCCCGGGGGAAGCGGTTGGCCAAGGCACTATCCGGATCTTCGCTGAATTGACTGACGCCTTCGCGAGCAAGCCCGCTCCCACATTTGATCGCAATCATTCTGGGAACCCGGTTAAATGTGGGAGCGGGCTTGCTCGCGAAGGCGGTCGCAGTAACAACACAAATCCCGGAACTGTCATCAACCTCGACTAGGCTCAGCAGGTTCATCGCCACGAGCCCCCGCCATGCCAAAAGGCCTGTTCCTGTTTTTCATGCTGTTGCTCAGTCTCCCGGCCCACGCTGAAGACTGGCCCACTGAGCAATGGCCCACGGGTCCAGCCATCACCGGTCCGGCGCTTCAAGCACTAGAGGCATACGCCTTCCCACCCCGCGACGACACCACCCGCCGAGGCATCCGCAGCGACGCCTTGCTCGTCATCCGCGACGGCCAGTTGATCTACGAACGCTACGCCGGCCCGACCAACGCCCAGACGCCGCATCTCACCTGGTCCATCAGCAAAAGCCTGATGACCACGGTCCTCGGCGTAGCTTATGGCGACGGCCGGTTCAGGCTCCAGGACCCGGTGGCCAAATTTTATCCGCCAATGGAAAAACACCCGGACCTGACCATGGCCGACCTGCTGCACTGGGCTTCCGGCATCGACTGGCAGGAAGACTACGAATACGCACCGTTGAAGTCGTCGGTGGTGGCCATGCTCTACACCCGTGGTCGCCAGGACATGCCCGCGTTCACTGCCGATCACGACACATACGCCGCACCGGGGCAGGCGTTTCGCTATTCCAGCGGCGACAGCAATCTGTTGTCTGCCGCACTGAAAACCATCGTCGGTCCGGATCGCTACGCGGACTATCCGTGGACCGCGCTGTTCGAGCCTCTGGGCATTCGCCGAGCGATCTGGGAAACCGACGCCACGGGAACATTCGTTGCTTCGTCCTACGCTTACCTCACCGCCCGGGATCTGGCCCGCATCGGTCTGTTGATGGCGCGGGACGGTCGCTGGGGCGATAAGCAATTGCTACCCAAGGACTGGGTTGCATTCAATCGCGAACCCTTCATTGGCTATCGCGCCAATCAGGATGAGGCGGTTCCCGGCGGCCACTGGTGGCTCAATCGTGCAGCAGGCGGTGGCGCCCGACCCTGGCCCGATGCACCTGCCGACACCTTCGCTGCGCTGGGCCACTGGGGTCAGGCGATGTACGTGATTCCCGGTGCAAACCTGGTGATCGTCCGCTACGGCGATGATCGCGACGGCAGCTACCGGCACAATGAGTTGCTCAGGCTTGCGCTCAAGGCGTTTGCCGGGAGTGAGCAGCCATGAGCAGCTTCATGCGTCGCCGTCCTTTCAGTGCGCTGCTGCTGGTCCTGTTGCTCGCCTTGGTCGGCTGGGTCTGGCATGAGCGAGTGGCGCTGATGGCGTTCCCCGACATCATCAGTGCCTACACTGCGAAAGAATATTGCTCATGCCGCTACGTGATGGGTAACGACACCGAGTATTGCCTCAGCTATGTAAAGCAGTGGTTGCCCACCAGCGGTTTTTACGATGACGTCACCAACAAGCGCATCACCGTCAGCGGCATGGGGCGTACTAATCGTGCAGCCTGGATCGGTGAACGCCAGGGCTGCCGCTTGAACCCCTGACTCCACACACAACACCTGTGGGAGCGAGCCTGCTCGCGAAAGCGTCGGCAGGCTCAACGCAAGCAGTGGGGCTGGCAGAGCATTCGCGAGCAGGCTTGCTCCCACAGGGTATTGGGCGAATTTCAATTGATCGGCCCCCCAGGTTCCACGCAGTGGAACCACATTCGATTGTCCTCGTGCGTGACTCGCGGTTATCTGGTGGCGAACGCGACCTGCCGTTGATACGTCGCGCAATCACAGCGAACAAAAAGAACGGGAATACACCCGGCCCGAGGACATTCGACATGACCCGACATCAGCACATCCTTGCCTGGCTCAACGACGTCGCCAGCGACCTGCATGCCACCCGGCAGGATATCCACGCCCATCCGGAACTCGGTTTCGAGGAAAGTCGCACCTCGGCGCTGGTCGCCAGGTCTCTCGAAGAGTGGGGCTACGAGGTTCACACAGGTATCGGCAAGACCGGCGTAGTTGGCGTCCTGCGCAACGGCCGCAGCCCGCGCAAGTTGGGGATACGTGCCGACATGGATGCACTGCCGATCATCGAGAACACCGGGGCGGCCTACAGCAGCCGGCATCAGGGCTGCATGCACGCCTGTGGACACGATGGCCACACCGCGATGTTGTTGGGCGCGGCGCGCTACCTGGCGGCGACTCGCCAGTTCGATGGCACGCTGACCCTGATTTTCCAGCCAGCCGAAGAAGGCCAGGGCGGCGCCGAAGCGATGCTCGCCGATGGCCTGCTCGAACGTTTCCCTTGCGACGCACTGTTCGGCATGCACAACATGCCGGGCTTGCCAGCGGGGCACCTGGGGTTTCGCGAAGGGCCGATGATGGCTTCGCAGGATTTGCTCACCGTAACCCTCGAAGGCGTAGGCGGGCACGGCTCGATGCCGCATCTGGCGGTAGACCCATTGGTGGCGGCGGCCAGCGTGGTCATGGCCCTGCAAACCGTGGTCGCGCGCAACATCGATGCGCAGCAGGCGGCGGTGGTGACGGTTGGTGCATTGCAAGCCGGGGAGGCGGCCAACGTCATCCCCCAGCAGGCGACCCTGCGCCTGAGCCTGCGTGCGCTGAACGCCCAGGTGCGTGAGCAGACCCTCGACCGAGTGCGCGCGATCATCCAATCCCAGGCGCAAAGCTTCGGTTGCAGTTCGAAAATCGAACACCGTCCGGCTTACCCGGTACTGGTCAATCACGCCGCCGAAACCGAATTCGCCCGGCAAGTCGGCGTCGAGTTGGTCGGTGCCGATGCCGTCGATGGCAACACCCCCAAACTGATGGGCAGCGAGGACTTCGCCTGGATGCTGCAACGCTGCCCCGGCGCCTACCTGTTCATCGGCAACGGCGTGTCGCGGCCGATGGTGCATAACCCCGCCTACGACTTCAACGACGACATCCTGCTGACCGGGGCTGCGTATTGGGGCGCGCTGACCGAGAGCTGGCTCAAGCCGGCCTGACCCTTTCACTTTCTACTGCCGCTGGACCGGGCGCGTCGAGTCGCGTTCGGCATCACCCAACAGGTTATTGGAGAGTTCCCCATGCACACTTCGAGCACAGGTGTTTCGCGCACCCGGCAGGTGGTCGCTGCCGTTATCGGCAACGCGCTGGAATGGTATGACTTCATTGTTTACGGCTTTCTGGCGAGCATCATTGCCCGACAGTTTTTTCCGTCGGAAGACGAATACGCGTCGTTACTGATGGCCCTGGCGACGTTCGGCGTCGGTTTTTTCATGCGCCCGGTGGGCGGCATCCTGCTAGGCATGTATTCGGACCGCAAAGGCCGCAAGGCGGCGATGCAGATGATCATCCGCTTGATGACCGTGTCGATCGCGCTGATCGCCTTCGCGCCGAACTATGCCGCTATCGGCATGGGCGCCCCGTTGTTGATCGTAGTGGCGCGGATGCTTCAGGGTTTTGCCACCGGCGGCGAATACGCCAGTGCCACGGCGTTCCTGGTGGAAAGCGCGCCAGCGCACCGCAAGGGGTTGTACGGTTCGTGGCAGTTGGTGGGGCAATGCCTGGCGGTGTTTTCCGGGGCAGGGATGGTGGCGCTGTTCACCCATCTGCTGACCCCCGAGGCCCTGGACAGCTGGGGCTGGAGGATTCCGTTCATGATCGGCCTGTTGATCGGCCCGGTCGGCCTGTGGATTCGCAAGCACATGGAGGAACCGGAAGAATTTCTCGAGGCACGCAAACAAGCCAAAGGCGCGAGCCCGGGTTTGCTGCAAGTGATCCGCGAACATCGCCGCGCCATCCTGGTGTCGATGGGCCTGGCGTGCGGCGCGACGGTGTCGTTCTACGTGGTGCTGGTGAACATGCCGACCTTCGCTCACAAAAACCTTGGCTTGCCGCTGGATCAGGTGCTACTGGTGCAAATGCTCGCGGTGGCGGTGATGACCGTGGTGATTCCGCTGTCTGGCGCATTGTCGGACCGTCTCGGTCGCCGTCCGGTGTTGATGGCTTTCACCCTGGCATTTTTCCTGATGGTGTATCCGCTGTACGTGTGGGTCGCGGCGGCGCCCTCGGTGGAGCGCTTGCTGGTGATGCAACTGCTGTTGTGCAGTTCGATTGGCGGCTTCTTTGGTCCGGCACCGACGGCGCTGGCCGAGCAGTTTCCGATCGAAGTGCGTTCCACTGGCGTGTCGGTGGCCTATAACGTTGCGGTCATGGTGTTCGGCGGTTTTGCTCCGCTGATCGTCACCTGGCTGAGCAAGGTGTTGGCGACACCGGTGGCGCCTTCGTTCTACGTGTTGTTCGCTTGCGTGCTGACGCTGTTGGGCACTTACTGCATGCAGGAAGCACCACGGGCAAAGCGATCCGTTGCACTTGAACTTGGGGTGAAACCTTGAACATGAATCCGATTGTTGAAATGGACGCCGATGCATTGTCCCGCGCTATCCACGGGCGGCAGGTGTCCTGTCGTGAAGTGATGCAGGCCTACCTGGCGCAGATCGAGCGCTTCAATCCACAGGTCAATGCGCTGGTATCGCTGCGACCTGCCGAGGAGCTGCTGGCAGAGGCCGACGCCTGCGACCGACAACTGGACCAGGGCCAGTCCCGTGGCTGGATGCATGGCATGCCGCAAGCGGTGAAGGACCTGGCGGCCACCGCCGGGTTGCGCACGAGCATGGGATCAACGCTGTTCGCCGAACACATTCCACAGCACGATGCCATCAGTGTGGCGCGGGTTCGTGATTGCGGCGCGATCATCATCGGCAAGTCTAACGTGCCGGAATTCGGCCTCGGCTCGCAGACCTACAACAGCGTGTTCGGCACCACCACCAATGCCTACGACCCGACATTGATTGCCGGTGGCAGCAGCGGCGGGGCGGCGGTTGCGCTGGCGTTGCGCATGCTGCCGGTAGCCGACGGCAGTGACATGATGGGCTCGCTGCGCAACCCGGCGGCGTTCAATAACGTGTTTGGTTTGCGTCCGTCCCAGGGCCGCGTGCCGCATGGCCCGCAGCCGGAGGTGTTTGTCCAGCAACTGGCCACCGAGGGGCCGATGGGCCGCACCGTCACCGATGTCGCGCGTTTGCTCGGGACCCAGGCCGGGTACGACCCTCGCGTGCCATTGTCATTGACTCAGTGCCCGCAGGTTTTCCATCAGTCGCTGGCGCGGGACTTCAGCGAGGTCCGCGTGGGTTGGCTGGGCAACTACAACGGTTATCTGCCGATGGAGCCTGGCGTAATGAGCTTGTGCGAGTCGGCGCTGCAGGACTTTGCGAGCCTGGGCTGCAAGGTCGAAGCCTGTCAGCCGGATTTCTCCATGGAACGCCTGTGGCAGACTTGGTTGGTGCACCGTCACTGGCTGGTGCACGGCAATCTCGGTGCGTTGTATGCCGACCCGCGCAAGCGCGAACAACTCAAGCCCGAAGCCCAGTGGGAAATCGAGGGTGGCCTGCGCCTGACTGCGGCCGATGTCTATCAAGCCTCGGTCAGCCGCAGTGAGTGGTATCGCGCCTTGAACGAATTGTTCGAGCGTTACGATTTCCTGCTGTTGCCCACTGCCCAAGTGTTCCCTTTTGATGCACAAACCCCTTGGCCGCGGGTGGTCGGCGGGCAAGATATGGACACCTATCACCGCTGGATGGAAGTGGTGATAGGTCCAACCCTGGCAGGTTTGCCAAGCATGAGCGTGCCGGTGGGATTCAACCCGGCCGGACTGCCGATGGGCCTGCAAATCATTGGCCCGGCCCAGGCTGACCTTGCGGTTTTGCAGCTGGCTTACGCCCATGAGCAGCTAACGCAATGGGTTACGCGTCGGCCACCCGGTTGTCTGCAAACTGCGTAAAACCTTCGGGCAGGCCCGCATCTTGCTGTGCTTCTTAATAAAAAGAGAGCAGCGATCATCCGATCCGGGCTTGGGGATATCGAATCCATGGAAAACAAGGCAGAAACCGGCAGCGTACGTTCCGTCGAGCGCGCTTTGGCGATCGTCGAGTTGCTGGGCGAGCATCAGGCATTGGGCCTGGAGGAGTTGCACTACTTGACCCGCCTGCCCAAGGCCACGGTGTCGCGCATGTTGCTGACGTTGCAGGAGCAGGGCTGGATCTATCGCGGCTTGAGCGACCGGCGCTACCGCTTGTGTGCCAAGCGCCTGTTCGGTGACAGTCGGCAACGCTTCAAGCGGCGCCTGGTGGAAAGCGCCGCGCCGCTGTTGCTGGAGTTATGCGAGCGCACCGGCTTGGTGGCGGACCTGTCGTGCTTCGATGGCGAACGGGTGGAGGTGATGGAAAGTGCGATCCCCTCGGTGCTGCGCAAACGCTATCCGAACAACTGCCAGATCGTCGGCCAGCATGCCAGCCTGTTTCACTCGGCCATGGGCCGAGCCTGCCTCGGTGAACTGGAACGTCATGAGGTGGAACGCCTGGCCGAGCGTGAGCGGGTGAGCGACGAATCGCTGTTCAGCGCCACCGAACAGGCATTGCATCAAGGTTTCGGCCAGCGCACCGAAGGCTACTGGGAATACCCGGTGCGCCTGCCCTTCCTGATTCGTGCGGTGGCCTTGCCGATTCACACCGATGGTCGGCTGGTCGGCAGCATGGCGTTGCACTGGCCGATGGACCAGGCACCGGTGGAGCGCGTGCTGAGCCTGCACCTCAACAGCCTCGCCGCCACGATTGGCGATGTGCAGCAGGCGATGGCTTGATTGACGCCTAACCTGTAGGAGCGAGCCTGCTCGCGATGGTCGTTAACGATAACGCGGGGTTGCAGGATAAACGTGGTGCTCTTGAGTCCATCGCGAGCATGCTCGCTCCTACAAGTTTGCAATTGGCTCGTGGGCAGTTAAGGTTCAGCACAGGTTTATCTGCCCCCACGAGTTTTTATGTTCAAGCGGTCTGTCACCCAAACCCTCGCCTGCCTGCTATTGGCCGGCGCTTCGCTGTCGGCCCAGGCTAACTGGTATCTGGACGGCGAATCCTCGCGGCTGTCGTTCGTCAGCACAAAAAACGCCAATGTTTCCGAAGTGCAGCGCTTTTTAGTGTTGCACGGCAAAGTCGATCCCAACGGCAAGGCCGAGGTAGAAGTCGAGCTCGAATCGGTCAACAGCGGCGTTCCCCTGCGCGACGAACGCATGCGCAAGGAGCTGTTTGAAATCCAGACCTTTGCCGAAGCGCTGATCAGCACTCAAATCGATCTGCGGCCGATCAACGATCTCGCGCCCGGTGCGCAACTGGAATTGCGCCTGCCGCTGACCGTTGACTTGCACGGCAAGCAACACACCTACAACGCCGAACTGCTGGCCACGCGGCTCGATGACCGGCGTTTCCAGGTGGTGACGCTGGAGCCGGTGGTGATCAATGCCCAGGATTTCGATCTGGCGCCCGGCCTGGAAGCGCTGCGCAAAGTTGCCGACTTGTCGGCCATCAGTCTGTCGGTGCCGGTGGGTGCGGTACTGATCTTCACGGCGCGTTGACATGGCCGGCCCGATCTTTCCCTGGCGTGAAGGCAATCGCTTCGAGTTGCTGGTCGATGGCCCGCAATTTTTCCCACGCATGCTGGTGGCGATTGCCCGCGCCGAAGAACAGGTAGAGCTGGAACTGTACCTGGTGGAGGCGGGCGCTTGCGCCGAAGCCATGGTTCAGGCACTGGTCCAGGCCGCCGAACGCGGTGTGCGGGTGCGCTGTCTGTTCGATGACTACGGCAGCCTCGCGTTTACCCTGACCCTGCGCCAGCGACTCATGGCCGCCGGCGTCGAACTGCGCTTCTACAATCGCCTGAGCTGGCGGCGCTGGGTCGGCAATTTCTACCGCGATCACCGCAAGCTGCTGCTGGTGGACCAGAGCATGGCTGTGGTCGGCGGCACCGGTGTGACCGATGAGTTCTGGACGCCAAACGAGGACGTCAGCGAGTGGCACGAGGTGATGGTGGAAATCACCGGCCCGCTGGTGCTCGACTGGCAATTGCTGTTCGATCGCCAGTGGATCGCCAACCGCCATCGTCGCGCCTGGCGACCGGCCTCGCATTTCGGTCTACCACGCCTGCCCCGTGTGCCGGCCATGGGCGAGGGCATGGGCCGGGTCGCCTATGCCGACGCCCGCCAGCACCGAGACATCCTGCAATCGCTGATTCGCGCATTGAACAGCGGGCAGAAGCGGATCTGGCTGGCGACCCCGTATTTCCTGCCGACCTGGAAAGTCCGCCGTTCACTGCGCCGCGCGGCCTCCCGCGGGGTCGATGTGCGGCTGCTGTTGACCGGGCCACGCACCGATCACCCGTCGGTGCGGTACGCCGGGCATCGCTACTACCCGCGACTGCTCAAATCCGGAGTGAAGATTTTCGAGTACCAGCCGTGTTTCCTGCATCTGAAAATGGTCCTGATCGATGACTGGGTGAGCATCGGCTCGTGCAACTTTGACCACTGGAATTTGCGTTTCAACCTGGAGGCCAATCTTGAAGCGTTAGACCCTGAATTGACCCGTGACGTGGTGGCGAGCTTCGTGAAGGACTTCTCGCTAAGCCAGGAAGTCAGCCTGGAGGCATGGCAACGCCGACCGCTGTGGAAACGGGTCAAGCAGCGGGCGTGGGGGTGGGTGGACCGGCTGGTGGTGAATCTGCTGGATCGACGGGGATAGTCGTTTCACCACAAACCAAATGTGCGAGCGGGCTTGCTCGCGAAAGCGGTCTGTCAGTCGACATCATCGTCGTTTGACAGTCCGTCTTCGCGAGCAAGCCCGCTCCCACAGTGGTTTTGTGTTGCTTCAGGGGTTAGAGCAGTTCGAAGCTCTGTTGTGTCACGTCCTGGGAGTCCAGGCCGATCTGCACGTTGAACTTGCCTGGTTCGGCTGCGTACTTGAGTTGGGTGTTGTAGAACTTCAAGTCGTCTTCGGTAATGGTGAAGTGCACGACTTTCTGTTCACCGGCCTTGAGCATGACTTTCTGGAAGTTCTTCAGCTCCTTGATCGGGCGGATCATCGAACCGGTCTCGTCCTGGATATACAGCTGCACCACGGTTTCACCGTCACGCTTGCCGGTATTTTTCACCGTGATGCTGGCGTCGAGCTTGCCGGTCTTGTTCAGGGTGGTCGACGACAGCGCCATATCCGACAGGCTGAAATCGGTGTAGCTCAGGCCGTAGCCGAACGGGTAAAGGGGCCCGGTGGTGTCATCGAAATATTGCGAGGTGTAATTGCCCGGTTTGCCCGGGGTGAACGGCCGGCCAATGGTCAGGTGGTTGTAGTAGGTCGGAATCTGCCCTACCGAGCGCGGGATGGTGATTGGCAGTTTGCCCGACGGGTTGTAGTCGCCGAACAACACGTCGGCGATGGCATTGCCGCCCTCGGTGCCGCTGAACCAGGTTTCCAGGATCGCGTCGGCCTGTTCCTTCTCTTCGAGAATCGACAGCGGACGGCCGTTCATCAGCACCAGCACCAGCGGCTTGCCGGTGGCTTTCAGGGCGCGAATCAGCTCGCGCTGGTTTGGCGGAATGTTCAGGTCAGTACGACTCGACGATTCGTGGGACATGCCACGGGACTCGCCGACGGCGGCAACGACAACATCGGCATCCTTGGCGGCTTTCACCGCTTCGTCGATCAGCACATTGGCCGGACGCGGGTCATCCACCACTTCCGGCGCGTCGAAGTTGAGGAAGTTCAGGTAACCGAGAATTTTCGGATCGCTGGTGATGTTGGCGCCACGGGCGTAGATCAGCGTCGATTTATCACCCAGGGCGTTGGTCATGCCGTCGAACAGGGTCACCGATTGCGCAGGGCGACCGGCGGCGGCCCAACTGCCCATCATGTCGATCGGCGCCTTGGCCAGCGGGCCGACCAGGGCGATTTTCGCGGTTTTCTTCAGCGGCAGGGTTTCGTTCTGGTTCTTCAGCAACACCAGGCTGCGACGGGCCACATCACGGGCCTCGGCACGGTGCAGACGGCTGTCGGCGTAGGTGTCGGCCGGATCGTCCTCGGCCTTGCCGATGCGCAGGTACGGGTCCTTGAACAGGCCCATGTCGTACTTGGCGTCCAGCACCGCACGCACGGCGTTGTCGATGTCGCTCTGCTGGATCTCGCCGGCCTTGAGCAGCCCCGGCAGTTCCTTGCCGTACAGGGTGTCGTTCATGCTCATGTGGATGCCGGCCTTGATCGCCAGCTTCGCCGCCTCACGACCATCGCGAGCGACACCATGCTTGATCAGCTCGAAAATCGCTCCGTGGTCGCTGACGGCCAGGCCCTTGAAACCCCATTCCTTGCGCAACAGGTCGTTCATCAGCCAGGTGTTGGCGGTGGCCGGCACGCCATTGACTGAGTTCAGCGCGACCATGACCCCGCCAGCGCCGGCGTCAATCGCGGCGCGGTAAGGCGGCAAGTAGTCCTGGTACATCTTGACCGGGCTCATGTCGACCACGTTGTAGTCGCGACCGCCTTCGACTGCGCCATACAGGGCGAAGTGCTTGACGCTGGCCATGATGCTGTCGGCGGCGTTCGCGCCCGTGCCCTGGAATGCCTTGACCATCACCCCGGCAATACGTGATACCAGGTAAGTGTCCTCGCCGAAGCCTTCGGAAGTGCGGCCCCAGCGCGGGTCGCGGGAGATGTCGACCATGGGCGCGAAGGTGATGTCGAGGCTATCGGCCGCGGCTTCCTTGGCGGCGATGCGCCCGGACAGGCCGATGGCGTCCATGTCCCAGCTCGAGGCCAGGGCCAGCGGGATCGGGAAAATGGTGCGGTGGCCGTGGATCACGTCGTAGGCGAAGAACATCGGGATCTTCAGGCGGCTGCGCATGGCCGCGTCCTGCATCGGACGGTTTTCCGGGCGGGTGATCGAGTTGAACGTACCGCCGATGTTGCCTGCCGCGATTTCCTTGCGAATCAGCTCCCGGGGCATTTCCGGGCCGATGCTGATCAGGCGCAACTGGCCGATTTTTTCATCGAGGGTCATCTGCTTCATCAGGTTGCTGACGAAAGCGTCCTTGTTCTCCAGGGGTGCGGGCGTCGTGGCGGCCAGTGCGTTATGACTGGCCAGGCTGACGAACAGGCCCAGCAAACACAGCTTCTTCATGAATAGTTTTCTCAAGGGCCCAAGCGGCGATGTAAATGCCGGCCAGCCAAAATTTAGGGAGCGACTATTGTTGTTCGGGGGCTGCTTGGAAAAGCGGCAACCGAATGCCCGATGCGATTTTTGCGCAGGGCATCTTTTAGCCCATTGCCCGGATGCAATCCAGTGGCGCGGCCGATTATGCCCCAAGAGCCGGCCGAGAGGGTCGCCGGTTGTTTTTTCCATGAAATGTGAAGGGAGTACCACCCTGATGAATGTTCGACAGTCCTACCGGTCGAGGCTGCAAGTCGTCACCTTGCTGATGCTGGCCACGTTGCTGACCGCCTGCGGCATCAACAACATACCGACCCTCGATGAACAGGCCAAGGCGGCCTGGGGCCAGGTGCAGAACCAGTATCAGCGCCGTGCCGACCTGATTCCCAACCTGGTGGAAACCGTGAAGGGCTACGCCGCGCATGAGAAGGAAACCCTGACGGCCGTGATCGAAGCCAGGGCCAAGGCCACCTCGATCCAGGTCGATGCCTCCACACTCGACAACCCGGAAAAGCTCAAGCAATACCAACAAGCCCAGGATCAACTCAGCGGCGCCTTGAGCCGCCTGATGGTGGTGTCCGAGCGTTATCCGGACCTGAAGGCCAACCAGAACTTCCTGGCCTTGCAATCGCAGCTTGAAGGCACCGAGAACCGGATCAGCGTGGCCCGACGCGATTTCATCCTGGCGGTGCAGAAATACAACACCGAGATCCGCACGTTCCCCGGTCGCCTGTGGCACAGCGTGCTGTACAGCAGTCTGCCGGAACGCGAGACCTTCGAGGCCACACCGGGGTCGGAAAAGCCACCTGAAGTCAAATTCTGATCTGGATGAATAACCCTGTAGGAGCTGCCGCAGGCTGCGATCTTTTGACTTTGCTTCTCAAGATCAAGATCAAAAGATCGCAGCCTGCGGCAGCTCCTACGGTTGGATCGATGAGGTTGCCAATGCGAGCGTTGAAGATCGGCCTGGTGCTGTTGCTGTGGGTGTTTGCCCTGGCGGTCCAGGCTCAATTGAAGTTCCCGGAGCTGACCGGGCGGGTGGTGGACAACGCCCAGATGATCGAGCCTTCGGTGCGCGAGCAGTTGACGCAACAGCTTCAGGCCCATGAAAAAGCCACCGGTGAGCAGCTTGTGGTCGTGACTTTGCCGGACTTGCAGGGCACCGACATTGCCGACTTCGGCTATCAACTGGGCCGTTACTGGGGGATCGGCCAGAAAGACAAGAACAACGGCGCGCTGCTGATTGTTGCCCGTGATGAGCGCAAACTGCGCATCGAAGTCGGTTACGGCCTGGAAGATCGCCTGACGGACGCCCAGAGTTCGGTGATCATCCATCAGGTCATCACCCCGGCGTTCAAGGCGGGCAATTACAGCAAAGGCATCAGCGACGGGGTGGCAGCGATGCTGGTGGTACTTGGCGGCAATCCCCTGGACGAACCCTCGACTGTCTACGAGTCCGGCGGCGATCCGGGCGATGATTTCATGTCGCGGCATCCGGGGCTGTTCATATTCCTGGTGTTGTTGTTCATCCTGACAGTATTCGTTTGCCAAATGCTCGGTATCCTTCCGGCTGGTCGCGGCGGCTCCGGTGGTTCCGGTGGCGGTTTTGGCGGCGGTGGATTCGGCGGTGGTGGCGGTGGGGGCTTCAGTGGTGGAGGGGGCAGTTTCGGTGGCGGCGGTTCGTCGGGCGGCTGGTGATGACACAGCAAAAAAAACAATAGCGAGCAGGCATTCAACGACATGGCATTACTGACTGAACACGAACAACGCAAGGTTGCCGAGGCGATTGCCCGGGTCGAGCGCGACACCGATGCGGAACTGGTCACAGTGCTGGCGGCCCGTGCCGATGACTATGTATACGTCCCGCTGCTCTGGGCCAGCCTGCTGGCACTGGTGCTGCCCGGGATCGTGCACTACCTGACCGGCTGGTTGACCTTGCACAGCCTGCTGCTGGTGCAATGGATCACCTTCATCGTGCTGTGCCTGGTATTGCGAATACCGAAAATCACCACGTACCTGGTTCCGCGTTCGGTGCGTCACTGGCGTGCCTCGAACCTGGCGCGCCGGCAATTCCTGGAGCAGAACCTGCACCACACGGTGGGCAGTACCGGAATCCTGATTTTTGTCTCCGAAGCCGAGCGCTATGTGGAAATCCTGGTGGATGAAGGTATTTCCAGTCGGCTGGACAACAGCCATTGGGATGCGATTGTCGCGGCGTTCACCCGGCAGGTGCGACAGGGTCAGACGTTGCAGGGTTTTGTCACCTGCGTCGAGGCGTGCGGTGAGTTGCTCAGGGTGCACGTTCCGGTGACGCATGAGCGTAATGAGCTGCCAAATCGACTGGTGGTGCTCGGCTAGGGCTGGTTATCGAACACTTTTGTAATGCTTGGCGGTACAACTGCGGCAAGTTGTTTGGCTACTGTTCAGTCTTCAACATCTCCCTCCAATACCGAACGCCCTGTGATGGGTGTTCTGACGCAGAGGGAGTATTTATGTCAACGCATCTACCGCTCGACTCTTTTGCCGGTGCCGCCCCCAACGGCGGGAGAGATGTATCGCCGGTCCATCTGACAGCGAAAGAAATACAAGCCTTAATATGGTGTTACAAGGGCAAGACTTCCTGGGAGATCGCCAGGATCCAGAATTGCTCACCCACCACGATCAATTTTCACTTCTTCAACATTCGCCGAAAGTTTGCTGTCAGGTCCCGTCATGCCGCCTTGCTCAAAGCCATAGAATCGGGAGTTATTGTCATCGACGACGTCGATGAGCGAGGCCTCCATGAACTGGACTGATTCGGCTTATAACAGCATCAGTGGGCTCCTGCTGGGGTTGGGGGTCGCGACGCTGCCTGCAATTGATGGCGAAGCGCTATTCGGTGCATCGCTTGGAGCGTGGCTGGTCACTACCACTCGCGTTGACTTCAAGGCCTGGCAGCGTATTGGTTCCTGGGTGCTATCGGCGGGGGTCGGTTATCTATTTACCCCCGTGGCGTTGCCGCTGGCGCCTTTCCTGACTGCTGGGGTAACGGCATTTATGTGTGCGCTGATCATTATTCCCATCAGCATCAAGGTGATGCAGTGGGTCGACAGTGCTGGCCTGGGCGAAATTATTGAGCGCCTTAAAGGGCGACGCTGAGGGATGTTAATTCATCATGGTCAAGTGTCCTGGCAATATTGCCCGTCTTAAGTGTCTTCAAGTAAAGCGCATATGACCTTATGTTTCGCGCAGCTGTTGAAGTGTTGACAGGATAGACGCCATCTCTGAAAGTTTGAGTTCCATTTCACGCAGGCGGCGTTTTTCCTCCAGAGCATGTTGTATGGCGTTGCGATCTTCTTCATTGAGCAATCGCCACATCGCGAGAATTGTATTTTCCCGTGTGACTGTTTCCTGGTTTTGTTCCAAGGCATTGCCAGCAGTGCTTTGCCGCAGGATCGGTCCTTCGCCAAGCAATAACCAGTCAAGTGAAATGCCGCGGGCCTGGGCGATTTCTACGCATAATGAGTACGGTGTGCTGTCTCGACCTTTCCAGCTGCTGAGGGTTTGCGGACTGACTTTCAGCGCAGAAGACAGGGAAGCATCACTTTTTGTACCAGTAATTTGTTTTAGGCGGGCTAAAACAGTCTGAGATTTTTTGCTACGCAATTTGAGCCTCTACCTTTTGACACATGCTTTTTGAGTGCTTAATGTATGCGCAATGAGTATTTTTATAATGAGTAATCAATCTTCAACTATGAGTCAGATGAATGTGATGTCGAAACTTCCTAATGGTAGCAGGGTGATTTCCTACATGTTTGGTTCTTGCCCATCGCACCGTTTTCCGCTGCACTTTCTTTTATCAGGTGAGCGTCACTTGCAGCGCCAGGTTGCAGCGATCCTCGCTCGCAGCAGTATTGCGTTTGATTATGTTGATTACCACCCGATGAACAGTGGGACCCAGCATGAGTACTTACAAAATGGTGTGTCCGCATTGCTTGAGCCGCATGCGAATCCGCACCAGCGAAGGCCGACATATTTTCCTGCGGGTGGCTTACTTGCAATGCACGTCGGAAGCCTGCGGCTGGTCGGTTCGGGCCGAGTTCGAAATGACCCACGAGCTCTCTCCCAGTGGCATGCCCAATCCTGCCGTACGCCTGCCTTTCGCCGGACCCGATTTGCGGCACGCCGCTCGGCCCGTTGCGCCAATTGAGTCGACGACGTCGGCGCCTCTGGAGTCATGAACATGGGCGCAACTGTTGAAGACGATGATTTGAACGAGCAATTGTTGACCATTGCCCAAGGGTTTTTGGCGCGCCATGAAAGCGATGCGGTCGTTGATGATCAGGTGCTGTTCTGTCGTGCCGTGAAGCACTTGCAAGGGATTGACGTGCCGATGCACCTGGCGGAGCGGCTGGTCAGCCATGCTTATGGGGAGCTCAAGTCCTGCAATGATCGACGACGCCTGGACATCGGCGCCAGCTCCGAAACCGTCGCTGTCATCACTGATCCGGCCAATGGCCTGACGTGGGCCGTACCGGTAGGATTGATCGTCAGGCATGTGATCAATTCACCGAGCAATCGCAAACTTCGGCTGGTGGAGCCCTGAGGTATCGGCCATTACACTGCAGGTCTGGGGGGGATGAACGGGCCTGCGAAAAATAACCCCGTGCCCAAAACCCGCATCCCCCCTAAAATACCGGGCATTCTCCGATTTGCTCTGCCCGAGGCCGTTTTTTACATGTCCGTCACCGCCACCCCCGCCAGCCTCGCGCCGGACCATCACGCCCAGTTCATCGACCTGCTGCAATCGAGCCTGGATCAGAACGCCTTCATCAAGCTGGTGCTGGCCAAGTACGCTGGCGATGAAGCGGACTTGCAGCGCATCATCATCAAGCCGGTGACGGTCAAGGCGCAGGCTTGCCTGTCCTTCGTCTATCGGTACAAGACCCGCGACATCACCAAGAACCTGCCATTGGCCGAAAGTGTGGCCCTCATCAAAGACTTGTTGCCGGCATCGTTCAAGAATGCGCATTTGTTGTCATTGACGGATGAAGCCCAGCTCGAATACAGCAAAAAGGGCAAATCTTCGCTGTTCAAGAGCAAACCCCAGCAATTGCGTGAAGTGCCACCCGCCGGGCACAACCGTGAGAAAAACCGCTTTCTCGATTTGAACCGACCCTTTCTCGCCGACTTGGGCGTCACCAACAAGCAGCATGAATTAATCCCTGCGATGTCGCGCAAGTGGAAGCAGATCAACAAGTTCATCGAAGTTTTCAGCCATGCGCTGACCTCGTCGCCACTGGCCCTGGATAGCCCGGTTCGCGTGGCCGACTTCGGCTCCGGCAAGGGTTACCTGACGTTTGCGATCCATGACTATCTGCGCAACACCCTGAAGGCCGAGGCGAAAGTGACGGGTGTCGAGTTGCGTGAAGACATGGTCAGCCTGTGCAACGCCGCCGCGGCAAAGCTCGAGCACCCGGGGCTGGTCTTCAAGTGCGGTGATGTACGCAGCGTGGCACCGAGCGAGCTGGATGTGATGATCGCGCTGCATGCCTGCGACATCGCCACGGATTATGCGATTCACACCGGCATTCGTTCCGGTGCCTCGATCATCATGTGTTCGCCGTGCTGTCACAAACAGATTCGCCTGCAAATCCAGAGCCCGGCATTGCTCAAGCCGATGCTGCAGTACGGCTTGCACCTGGGACAGCAGGCGGAAATGGTCACCGACAGCTTGCGTGCGCTGTTCCTCGAAGCCTGCGGTTACGAGACCAAGGTGTTCGAGTTCATCTCGCTGGACCACACCAACAAGAACAAGATGATCCTGGCGGTCAAGCGTGCCGAACCGGGTGATCCGGCCCAGCTGTTGGCGAAGATCCAGGAACTCAAGGCGTTCTACCACATCACCGAGCATTGCCTGGAAACCCTGTTGCGGGCTGACGGTTACCTCTGAAAGCCGTTCGATTTACGCCGTGGCAATGCGTGCGGGCTTGACCGCCGTCTTGCGTCCCAGCACGACGGTCAGGATCACCCCGCCAGCAAACAACCACGTAATCGGTTCGACGTGTTCGCCAAAGAACAGCGCGGAAAAGCCGATGGTGAAGAAAATCTGCAGCAACTGGATCTGGCTGACCCGGGCAATGCCACCGATGGCCAGCCCGGCATACCAGGCAAAGAACCCGATGAATTGCGAAAACAGCGAGACGTAGCCGAAGGCCCACCAGGTCTTGGACGAAATCTCGCCCTGGTGTTGCAACCCAAGGTACAGCACCGGCCCGATCAATAGCGGGGTCGACAGCACCAGTGCCCAGCAGATCACTTGCCAGCCGCCCATTTCCTTGGCCAACCGGCCACCTTCGGCGTACCCCAGGCCGCCGACCGCAATTGCGCCGAGCATCAACAGGTCGCCCGCCTGAATGCTGCCGGCCCCGCTGATCAGTGCGTAACCGAGCACCAGCGCACTGCCCAGCGCGGCGCAGGCCCAGAAGGCTTTCGACGGGCGTTCGTGGGACAACCACGCGGCGTACAGCGCCACACACAGTGGCTGCAAGCCATTGACCAGCGCGCCATGGGACGCCGGCAAGGTTTGCATGGCCCAGGCCGATAGGACTGGAAAACCGAGGATCACCCCGGCAATCACCAGCGTCAGGCCTTTGACCTGCTTCCAGGTTGGCCATTTCTCGCGCCGCCACAACAACAGCAACGCCGCGGGAACAGCCGCGAACAGTGCCCGGCCGAGGCCATTGAGCAGTGGATGCATCTCTTGTACGACGATGCGCGTGAAGGGCAGGGTAAGGCTGAAGATCACAACGCCGAGCAGGCCCAGGGCCATGCCGGTGTTTTCGCGGGTGGACATGATGGCAACCAGAATTTAATAGATGCTGTTATCTAGCCATAAACCCAAGGTAGCCGGCTGTTACAGCTAGGCGCAGAGTTATCCGTACAGTTGGGAGCGAAGCTCCCAACGTAGGAGCTGCCGCAGGCTGCGATCTTTTGATCTTGTTTTTAAGATCAAGGTCAAAAGATCGCAGCCTGCGCCAGCTCCTACCAAGTGATCGGCGTAGTAGCAGGTTATTACCCACCCCCACGGATAAGGACTACCTTGAATACTCCTGCTTGCCCATGCATTTCCCAGAGGAGTCCTCCCCATGGCCGCGAAAAAAATTCTGATGCTGGTCGGCGATTACGTCGAAGACTATGAAGTGATGGTGCCGTTCCAGGCCCTGCTGATGGTCGGTCACACGGTGCATGCCGTTTGCCCGGACAAGAGCGCCGGCCAGACCGTGCGCACCGCTATCCATGACTTCGAAGGCGACCAGACCTACAGCGAAAAACCCGGTCACCTGTTTGCCCTGAACTTCGATTTCGCCAAGGTCAATGCGGCGGATTACGACGCCGTGCTGATACCCGGAGGTCGTGCGCCAGAGTACTTGCGCCTGAATGAAAAAGTGTTGGAACTGGTGCGCGATTTCGACAAGGCCGGCAAGCCGATCGCCGCCGTGTGCCACGGAGCACAATTGTTGGCCGCCGCCGGGATTCTTGAGGGGCGTGAGTGCAGCGCTTACCCGGCCTGTGCACCAGAAGTGCGCCTGGCGGGCGGTACGTTTATCGATATCCCGGTGACGGACGGCCATGTTCAAGGCAATCTGGCGACGGCACCGGCCTGGCCTGCCCACCCGAGCTGGCTCGCCGGTTTTCTCGGCTTGCTGGGCACAAAAATCACGCTGTAACAAAGGACCCGTCCATGTGCGAGCTCTACGTCAAGGCCGATCCGATTCTCTACGAATCACGCTCCCGCTCGCTGCGCATTTGCGGGGTGGTCACCACCTTGCGGCTGGAGAATCAGTTCTGGGACATCCTCAGCGAAATCGCCGAGAGCGACGGTATGACCACCAATCAGCTGATTGCCAAGCTGTATGAGGAGGTCATGGACTACCGTGGCGAGGTGGTCAATTTCGCCTCGTTCCTGCGGGTGAGTTGTACGCGATATTTGAGCCAGCGGCGGATTGCTCCTCCTCAGATGAGTGTGGTGCGAACGGCGTGAAAATCAAAAGATCGCAGCCTTCGGCAGCTCCTACAGGGATCGATGTAGGAGCTGCCGAAGGCTGCGATCTTTTGATCTTGTTGTTCCGGTGGTCTTTACTCTGAAGCGCGCAACCTCTCAATCGCCAAGGAGAAAAGAACATGTCCGGATGGTACGAAGTGAGCAAGAGCAGCAGCGGTCAGTTCAGGTTCGTTCTGAAGGCGGCGAACGCCGAAACCATTCTGACCAGCGAGTTGTACAGCACCCGCGCCGCGGCCGACAAAGGCATCGCGTCAGTCCAGGCCAACAGTCCGCTGGATGAGCGCTACGAGAAGAAAACTACCAAGGATGGCCATCCTTATTTCAACCTCAAGGCCGGCAACCACGAGATTATTGGCAGCAGCGAAGCCTATTCCTCTGCATCCGCGCTTGAGAAAGGCATCGCCAGTGTAAAGGCGAACGGCCCGACCAAGGTGATCAAGGACAAGACCTTGCCGGTGCTCTAACACTCAACACAAATCCCCTGTGTGAGCGAGCCTGCTCGCGAATGCGGTTTAACAGTCAGCAAGATGTTGACTGACACGCCGCCATCGCGAGCAGGCTCGCTCCCACAGGAGGAATGCATGCCATTGTGGGAGCGAGCCTGCTCGCGAAGGCATCAGCTCAAACCACTAAACTTCCACTGGAACCGCTAGCTTCGGGCTACCCAGCGCATGGGTCTTGGAATCAAAAAACCGCAACTCAACCCCAGTCCCCTCGAACAGCTTCGCGTAATGCCGCTTCTGGTGCTGGACGAACGCCTTGCTGCGCGGGTAAATCGAGATGGCCACACTCTTCGGTTTCGCCACGCGCAAGGCGTGCACGATGTGACTGTCCTGCTCGCCCAATGCATGCCCGAAAATGCACAACCCGCCGCCATGGCCGAGTAACTGCTCGTAGCAGAACGACAGGTAGTCGGAACTGCGGATGGTCTTGAGCTTGTCTGCGCTCGGCCCTTCATTGATGAACAACGGTACATCGTCAAGGGTCTTGATCGTGTTGTTGATGGCGAAATTGCCCAGCAACGTGCCTTCGGTCGACATCAATTTGCGCGCCGTGCCGTCCTGGTTGCGCACCAGGTGCAGACCGCCGTGCAAGTACAGCAAACGGGTTTTGTCGGTGGCGGTAACGCTCAGGTCGAAGGAAGGTTCTGCCCCCTGGAACAGATCGCTGATCGCTTCGGGATGCTGCTGGATCGCCCAGTAATTGAGCAAGTCGTAGTTAGTGGTGAACACCGTACGATAACGGCCCAGTTCCTCACCGATGGTCGCCAGGCTTGAGGCCTCGACCAACCGCCAAGGAATGTGGACGGCGTGCACGGTGTTGATCAGCGCTTCCTTGATCGCGTAGTAACGATTACGCGGTGCGGCAGAGCTGACGGCCAGGGCCTTGTTGACCCGGCTGGTGGTTTTCAAAGCGCTGAGCACCTGCTCGAAACTGCGTGTCTGCAGCGCATCGAACACACTCAACTCGGATGGGCTGAGGGGTTTTTCTTCGACGGTGCGGGCGTTTTCGAACAGCGAGTCGTAACCGAAGTCATCCCACACCGCACGGCTGGCCCCATTACCCACCAGCAAACCGTCGAACGCAGCGCCGCTGCGCAAGACGTTCCAGTCTTCAAGTTGGGCGTCGACATCCTGGAAATCGGTCATTGCGGTGCTCATCTCGAAGCAAAAGGTCTGATGGGCGGCGACTTTATCATGGTCGGGCACTGAGCCTGGTCTGCATCACTCAGATCATCGCGCCAATCGCGGCAGCCGTCAGTTGATGGACGAATCCGCTCAGCGCCATCGCATAAGCACCGTCGACCGGCGCTGTTGTGGGACTTGCCGCAGAAGCTGCGCACGCCCGACACGTTCTGACGGTTACTGAAACCTGCAGCGCCTGCAGATAGCAATGCATTCCCCTGTGGGAGCGAGCCTGCTCGCGAAGACTGACTGACAATCAACATTGAACGCTCGGTAACTACTTCAACCCGCAGCCGCCAAAGACTTGGCCGGCATGGCCCCAAACTGAATCAACACCACCCCGCCGATCAGCAACACCGCCCCAGCCAATCGCGGCAGCGTGATGTGCCGCTCCACCAACCCAAACCACCCAAAGTGATCCAGCACCAGCGAGGCCACCACTTGCCCCGCCAGCGCCAACGCCATGAATCCCGAAGCGCCAAGCTTGGGCAGCAACACCAGCGCCAGTGAAATAAAACACACCCCAAATGCACCACCGGCCCACATCCACAGCGGTGCCTTGCCGATGAACGCCATCGATGGCAATGGCAAACGCATCGCCAGCATGATCGGCAGCAACACCAGGATGCTCACCATCAATGAAGCGAGGGTCGCCCACAATGGATGACCCAGGCCGCGCCCGAGATTGGCGTTGATCGCGCTCTGGAACGGCACCACCGCTCCGGCGAATGCAGCAAGGAGCAACAGACCCACCCAATGCAACGTACTCATTTTCATTCTCCAACAGGTTTTGCTGGACTCTAGAGCATTCGTCGCGCAGATTTAAATTCCGTTTTGCTATCTAGAACATGCATCAGATGAATGATCTGCGGCGCATCGATCTCAACCTGCTGGTAATCCTTGACGCCTTGCTCAACGAGCAACACGTGACTCGTGCGGCCGAGCGCCTGCACCTGAGCCAGCCTGCTGTCAGCCATGCCCTGGCACGCTTGCGCGATCTGCTCGGTGATCCGTTGCTGGTGCGCGCTGGCGCCAGCCTGGTGCCGACTCCTCGAGCGCTGGAGCTGATGGTGCCGCTGGGTGAAGTGTTGGCCCAGGTGCAATCGCTGCTGGCACCGAATGCCTTTGATCCGGCCACGGCCAAACGCACTTTTCGCCTGGCGATGTCTGATTACGGTGCCGCTATCCTCCTGCCGGGTCTGATCCGTACGCTGCGCCGCGAAGCGCCCGGCATCGACCTGCAGATCAGCCACGCCAGCCGTGAAGGCATGCTCGAAGGGGTGCTCAACGGTGATATCGATGCTGCCGCTGGGGTGTTTCCGGAAATGCCCAACGAATTGCGCAGCACGCCGTTGTTCGAAGAGCACTATGTCTGCCTGCTGGACCGCAACAGCCTGGCTGACGCGAGCGTGCTCGAGCTTCGCACCTATTTGAGCCACCCCCACGTCTTGCTGGAAATGCGTGGCAGCGGTACTCCGGAAATCGAGCGCGCCTTGACCCGCCTGCGCGAGCGTCGCCGAATCGCCGTCAGCCTGCCGCACTGGAGCGTCGCCCCGCAATTGATCAGCGGCACCGACCTGATCCTCACGGTCGCCTCCCGTGCCTTGCGCGATATCGACGAGCAGTCATTGATTATCGTGCCGCCGCCGTTTGATATCCCGTCGTTCACCTTTGTCCTGGTCTGGCACAAACGCCGGGGCAGCGATCAGGCGTTGAAGTGGCTGAATGCGCAAATCGAGCGAGCCTCAGCTGATATAGACTGGCGCCCATTCACCCAAACAGCGCAAAAGGACTTCCCATGACCCCCTCCCTGCTAATGGCTGTTCTCGCCTCGGGCTTCATCTATGGCATCACGCCAGGGCCTGGGGTACTGGCGGTGTTCGGCATCGGCGCCGCCCACGGAAGGCGGGCGGGGGCGGGGTTTCTCTGCGGGCATTTGTTGGGCGACGTGGTCTGGTGCAGTACCGCATTGATAGCGATTGTCGGTGCGCGGGAAATCGGCAGCACTGCCTTCGATGTACTGGGCGTGCTCAGCGGGCTCTACCTGTTCTGGCTCGGCTGGCGCGCGGTGCGCGCGCGCCAGCGGGTAGGCGAGGCGCCGCAGGGGCCTGCGCGGCAACCATTCTGGCACGGCATTCTGTTCGGCCTGACCAATCCGAAAGCTTACCCGGTGGCAGTGGCCACCTTCACTGCGCTATTGTCCAGCCGGGCAGAATTGCTGACCTGGTCGATGTTGCCGTGGCTGATCGTCTTGAGCTTCGTCGGCGGCCTGCTGGCCTACGCTATCCTCATCGGCATCGTTGGCGCGCGGCGGGTGCGCACCTTGTATCAACGCCATGAACTGGCTATCACCCGGTTATGCGGGCTGATGTTCATCGGTTTCGCCATCAACGCCCTGGCGCATGCACTGCCGGGGCTGGTGACGAACAAAGCGTAACGCTGATTGAAGGGATACGTCGGTTGTGCCGTCGGCGCTCAGGCGCCTGACCGGTCAGGGAGGGTTTCCAATGGCTGCAATGTCCGGACAAAATTACGGCACCATGACCAGCACAAACTCCGCGCCGTTGGCGAGCTACATTGATCTGCTGCTGGACGCCGTTTGCGCGGTCGACAAACAAGGCCGCTTCGTATTTGTCAGCGCGGCGTGCGAGCGCATTTTCGGCTATACCCCCGACGAACTGATCGGCCAGCCAATGATCGACCTGGTGCACCCGGCCGATCGCCAGCGCACCCTCGACGCCGCGCGGGAAATCATGGGTGGCGAACCCAAGCTGAATTTCGAAAACCGCTACCTGCGCAAGGACGGCCGGGTGGTCAATATCCTGTGGTCGGCGCGTTGGTCGGAGGTCGATCAGCTGCGCATCGCCGTGGCCCGCGACATTACCGAGCGTAAGCTGGCCGAATCCCGACAAGCGGCGTTGTATGCGATTTCCGAAGCGGCACATGCCGCGGAAGACTTGCTGGCGTTGTTCAAGCGTATCCATCTGATCATCGGCGAATGGCTACCGGCGTTGAATTTTTCCGTGGCGCTGTACGACGAGCAGTGTGGACAGCTGAATTTTCCCTATCACGTCGACGACCACGAACCGCATCCCGAACAGCCCGGAACCATCACCGCACGCCTTTGCGCGGAGGTCGTCCACAGCGGCCTGCCGATCCTGCTGACGCCGGATCAGAGCGACCTGCCCTTGGAGTTCGAGTCGCTGGTGAGTGGGCAGCATTCGCCGTGCTGGCTGGGTGTACCGCTGAACTCGCAAAACGGCACGATTGGTGCCCTGATCGTCAAAACCAAGCCGGGCGATGAGCGCTACACCGAACAGGACAAGGAGTTGCTGCAATACGTTTGCGCGCAAGTCGCGACGGCGATCGAGCGCAAGCAATTGCACACGCGCCTGCAGCACATGGCCCAGTACGACCAGTTGACCCAACTACCCAACCGCGAACTGCTACGGGACCGACTGAAGCTGGCCTTGGCGTCGGCGCTGCAAGAGCGCGGACGCATGGCCCTTTTGTACGTCGATCTGGACCGCTTCAAACAAGTCAACGACACCCACGGGCACGCGGTCGGCGACATGTTGCTGCAAACCGTGGCCAATCGGCTCAAGGGCTGCGTGCGTGAGACCGACACGGTGGCGCGTATTGGCGGTGACGAATTCGTGGTGTTGCTGCACAGCATCCACGCCTCGGGGGATGCCGACTGTGTGGCCGGGAAAATTCGCCAGGTACTGTCTGCGCCCATGCGCCTGGACGGACACAGCTTGCATATCCAGCCAAGCATCGGCGTCGCCCAATACCCCGAACACGGCACTGAAGAAAAGCAGCTGTTCAGGCACGCCGACGAGGCGATGTACAGCGCCAAGCGTGAGCAACACCTGCGGCTCATCTGAAATTATCGCCACCGTTCGTCGTGGCGATAGCAGCTTTTCTAAACCTTTTGATGGATGGAAATTCAGATTCTATGCGGGCAATGGCTCGCCGAGATCATCATCAAGAGGTAGAGAATCATGCCTAACTCAAGAAACTCGAGCTCGGGACACGCCAACGATCGAACGAAGACGTCTGAAGCCGGTCGTAAAGGTGGGAAAACCACGACCACGACTGTTGATAAAGACTCCACGAAGTCCGAGATGGGCCGCAAACCCGGCCAGAAATCCAAGTAATGGATGCAGGTGGTTCTGATTGAGAAGCGGGAGCGAAAGCTCCCGTTTGAATTTTTACTGAGGAGGGCGCGACCATGAACCCTATGGCCACCCGATTACGCAACTGCGGTCTAGCCGCGTTACTGGGCCTGTGTGTCAACAGTGCCTTCGCCCAGACGCCCACCGAATTCATCAACGATGCGTCGGCCAAAGGCATCGCTGACATCGAAGCCAGCCGACTGGCGCACCAGAAGTCCGAATCCAAGGAGGTCAAGGACTACACCATCGTTGTGATCAACGATCGCACGACCGCCAACCAGCACCTGGCCAAAATCGCCAAGCAACTGGATCTGCCGGTGGCACCGCGTGAAGAAGTGATGGAAAAAGCCAAGGCGCTGATGCCGCAAGTCATGGAAGGCGAGACCTTCGACCAGGCCTACGCGGCCAGTCAGGTCAAGACCACCCAGGAAGCCATCGAGCAGCTGGAGCAAACGGCCCAGACCACCGAGGTGCCGCAAATCAAGGCGTTCGCAGAAGAGACCCTGCCAAAGCTGCAGAATCACCTGCAAATGGCCAGGGCCTTGCAAGCCAGTCGCTAACGCTTCGCGTGCGCGGGTGACGTGCGGTCACCCGCGCACGGTCGATCAGCATTTATTCAGATCCTGTTTGCCTTTTTCCTGGACCACCGTGCCATCAATGGAAATGGTCTGGCCTTCGCCAAGGCTGCGGTAGTGCTTTCTCAAGGCTTCCAGCTCCTTGAGGTCCAGGGCTTCGAGCCCGAGCATCGCGTTCTGCGCTTCTTTCGTCACTCGCAGCAACTCATCGACCTTCAGGTGCAGAATGTCGGTGTCGCGGTTCTGTGTGTTCTGGATCAGGAACACCATCAGGAAGGTGATGATGGTGGTCGAGGTGTTGATGACCAGCTGCCAGGTATCGTTGAAACCGAAGATCGGCCCACTGAATCCCCACAGCAAAATCAGGATGATCGCCCCGAGGAATGTCGATGGGCTGCCGGTCCACAAAGCAAGTTTCTGTGCGATTTTTGCGAATTTCATGGCCGTTTTCCTTATAAGAGGGCGCTTGAATTTCAGACAGTGGCGGCGGGGTGAAAATTCGGCTTATTTCAGATCAAAAGATCGCAGCCTGCGGCAGCTCCTACATCGGATCAACCCGTAGGAGCTGCCGCAGGCTGCGATCTTTTGATCTTGAAGTTTTACCCATTGAAAGGCTCGCAATGTGTTGCTGGCGTTGTATGGTTACGATTGAAATTTTTTGCCCGTGCCGAAAAAAACAAATGCATCGACAGGAGAACGCAATGAGTTGGTCCGCCAGACAATACGTCGCTTTCGAAGATGAACGCACCCGTCCCGCCCGCGACCTGCTGGCCGCCATCCCGGTTGGGACAGTGCGCTCGGCCATCGACATCGGTTGTGGACCGGGAAACTCGACCGAGTTGCTGGTGGAGCGCTTCGCTGATGCCACGGTGCGAGGCCTGGACAGTTCCACCGACATGATCGAGGCTGCGCGCAAGCGCCTGCCACAGGTGCGCTTCGATGTCGCTGACATCGATACCTGGAATGACACTGGCCCATTCGATGTGATTTTTGCCAACGCGGTACTGCAGTGGGTGCCCGATCACGCAACGTTGCTGCCGGCGCTGGTGAGCAAGCTCGCACCCGGTGGCAGTTTGGCAATCCAGATGCCCGACAACCTCAATCAACCCTCACACCGCTTGATGCGCGAAGTCGCGGCGGACGGTCCCTGGGCGGGCAAACTTGCCGAAGTTGCCGGACAGAGAACCGAAATGGCCGATGCCAGCGTTTATTACTCGATGCTGAAAGCCTGTTGCACCCGCGTCGATGTCTGGCGCACCACGTACCATCATCTGCTGGCGGGCGGCGCGTCGGGGGTGGTGGAGTGGTTCAAGGGCAGCGGATTGCGACCCTTCCTCGAACCGCTGGATGAGGCCGAACGCACGCAGTTTCTGCAGCAGTATCAGGCTGCAATTGCACAGGCCTATCCGGCATTGGCCGATGGTTCGGTATTGCTGCCGTTTCCGCGGTTGTTTCTGGTGGCGACTCGCTGATTCATCCATCAGCGCGGAACACTGACCAACATCATCAGGCGGCTGCTTTTGGGCCAGTGCCGGTTGCGCGGCGACCTCGGTATCTGAGGGGCCCCATTCGTTGACGAAAAACCGGCCACGCGGGCCGGTTGATAGATCGCTGCAATCAGCTTATCAACGTTGTTGCAATACCTTGAGTGCGGCCGAAGCCAGAAAACCCGAACGGCTTTTCTCTTCCGGGTGGTGCAGCACATACTCATCAATACGGTTGAGCAGGTAACCGGGCAGTGTGATGTTCAGCTTCTGGGCCTTGCCTAGATACTTGGTAACGTCGATGTCCACCAGTGCCCATGCGCACCCCGCGTACTTGGGATTGGCTGCGTGCAATGTCACTTTATTCGCAGGAGGAATGGGTGAACCGTCTTCGGCCAGAATCTCGAAATGGCCTTCAATGGCTTCTCGGGCCATCGCCATCGCATCATCCAGATCTTCCCCGGCGGAAAAACAGCCCGCAATGTCAGGGACTTCAACACCCCAGGCATGCTCCTCATCTCCCATTGAAATCGCAATCGGGTAAAGCATTGTCATTGTCCTCCGAGGACTCAGCGCAGCGTTAATCAGAGCAGCGCCTGTTGCAAAATACTAATGGCCGTTTTCTTGAGAAGATCTTTCTTCGGGTGAGGGACGGTCACCAGCCCCGGTTTGGTCGGATGCTTGAAGTGATGGTGGCTGCCTCTGATACGTACCAGATACCAGCCGTCCGCAACGAGTTGGCTAATCAAAAATCGGCTATTCACATCACCTCCCTGTGGTGAGCTTGTGGTTACTATACCCACTGATTTTTTTTAATCAACACTATAACCACCAAAGTCTTCCTGGCTCGGTGGGGCAGCGATAGGAATCGAGTCTAGGGGGGCAATGCGAAAAAGCCTTGGACAACCCAAATGGATGTATTGCGAAGGTTTTCCGTCAGGCTTTCCAGCCGATGCTCCTGTGCTCTCTGGAAGGTCCTGAAACCTAGGCGAAAACGCTAGTGTAAGCAGAGCGGCTGGGGGCACTGCAGTGGCGACCCGCGGAAATGACAAGCTGGAATCTCACCAAACTCAAGGCATAAAAAAAACCGGCCCTGAAGGCCGGTTTTATTCATACCTGCATCCCCCGTCTAAAAACAACGTGAGACAAAAATTCGATTGGAGCGGGTGAAGGGAATCGAACCCTCGTTATCAGCTTGGGAAGCTGGAGTAATGCCATTATACGACACCCGCTCAGAGCGGTGACTTTGTACCAGATGTGCGCGTGGAAATGAAGTTTTTCTTTGCGTTTGATGGCTTTAGCTCGGGTGAATTACGTCCACAGACCGTGTGACGGTCATTCGCGGGCAAGCCTCGCTCCTGCAGGGGAGGGTGGGGCTTGCTCGCGATGACGCTACTTCACAGGGACAATGCATGGTGGTCCTGAACGTGGTGGAAACGCGGTCGGCTTTCGTGCTGTGCTGGCTTCAGGAACCCCAGCAGTGCATTGCGGCTGTCTCGGCAGGCGGCTTTGTGCTCCATGTCGAGAAAGTGGCCAGTGGCATCCAGGGTCGTGAAGGTGGCGTGTTGCACGTGGTCGGCGAACAACCGTGCGCCCTCGGCGGCGGTGTATTCGTCCCATTCGCCGTTCATGAACAGCACCGGTACGTTGATTTGCTGCGCCGCCTTGAAGAAGCACTGGCGGTCGCTGTGCAGCAAGTCGTTGATGTGGAAGTGCATCTGCCCGTATTCGTGATCGGCCAGGCTGCTGACGTGGCGGTAGTTGAAGCGCTTGAACAGCGTCGGCAAGTGCTTGCCGATGGTGCTGTTGACCAGGTTGCCGACCCGGTCGCCGTCGCGGCTGCCCAGGTAATCCACGCCGCGCTCGAGGTAATCGAGCATGTGCGCATTGATCTCCGGGGAGAACGAGCTGATCACGGCTTTTTCGATGCGCCGAGGCTGTTGGGCCAATGCGACCAGCGTCGCGGCGCCACCCCAGGAAAACGACAGCACGTGTTCGGCGGCGAAGTGGTCGATCAGTTCCAGGAGGATCTGCCCTTCGACTTCCTTGGTCAGCAATTTCTCATGCAGGTTGTGGGCTTTGGATTTGCCCGCGTAGGGCTGGTCGTAGCAGACGACATTGAACTGTGGGTGGAGGTTTTTCACGGTTTGTGCAAACGACGCAGTCGTGGCAAGCGAGCCGTTGACCAGAATAATGGTCTTTTCTGCGGCGTCTGCGCGATAGAACTCCGTGTAAACCCGATACTGACCCTGTATATCCAACACAGCGATTTCTGGCCTCATGTCATAAGACTCCTGGCAAGCGGGTATGCGCGCAAATGAGATTGCACGAGCTTTGTGACAGGTAGGCATACGCCTTGAAATTGTTAGCCCATGTCGATCCATGCAGCCCGGTCGACGGGTATTGTTATTGGCGGGCAGTCTGCCGGGTGAGGCCGGAACCCAGGGGTTCCTACCGGCAAAAAGTTTCTTGGATGTAATCCGTGACTCATCGGTCACATTTCGGCCGACGTCCTGATTCAAGCAGGCGTCACGTCATCGCGCAAGTGTCTTTGGTAAATTGTTCGACAACTTCTGCTGAGCGGTAGATTGCTTAGATCAATTCGATCTCATGGTTGCTCAAAGGGCGGTATTCGCCTGGTTTCAGCGCGTTGTCGAGCGTCAGCGGGCCCATGCGTTCGCGGTGCAGGCGCGTCACTTTGTTGTTGAAGTGACCGAACATGCGCTTGACCTGGTGATACCGGCCTTCGACGATGCTCAGGCGCGCGCTTTTGGGGCCCAGAAGCTCTAGCCCAGCGGGTTGGGTGGTGAGGTCTTCGAAGGCGAAATACAGCCCCTCGCGGAATTTGATCGCGTATTCGGGGCCGATGTCTTGCTCGGTTTCAACGTAGTAGACCTTCGCCAGTTTGGTCTGGGGCTGGGTCAGGCGTCGCGACCAACTGCCGTCATTGGTGATCAGCATCAGGCCGGTGGTGTTGAAGTCCAGGCGGCCGGCGATGTGCAGGTCATCCTTGTCCGGCTCCGCGATCAGGTCCAGTACGGTGCGGTGTTGGAGGTCGCGGGTGGCGCTGACACATCCGGCGGGTTTATGCAGCATGAAGTGACGCAGCGCCTTGCCGGCTTGCAGCACTTCGTCGTCGACTTCGACGCGGCTGAATTCGCGGACGTCGGCGTGGGGATCGCTGACGGTCTGGCCGTCGATCCTGACGCGTTTTTCCACCAGCAACAGGCGCACCTGCTTTCGGTTGAAGCAGGGCAGGTTGCTGAGAAAACGGTCGACGCGCATGACTTGAAGATCGGTGAGAAAAGGGCGGCGTATCTTACGTGATCGGCCGGGCCGTTGCTTGCAATTGCGCTTCGACCTCGGCGCAACGCGGGCACAGGCAGGCTGCGTTGCGCAGCTCTGCAGGCAGCGCCTGGAGCACCGCCGGATCGATGCTGACGCCGTAGCACCAGCACGCCCGGTCCGCGGTTCGCGGGTCGGCCAGGGTGCAATCGTTGGGTGCGCCGCAAGCGGGGCAGAGGTCAGGCTGGGTCATAGGCAGGGTGTGGGAGCTCCACGCAGGTTCGGTTGCGGCCCGATTGTTTGGCCCGATACATCGCATGATCGGCCCGCGACAGCAGGGTGTGCAAGGTGTCATCGGGTTGCAGGGAGGTCAGGCCGATGCTGACGGTCAGTTGCAAGCGGTTGCCATTGTACGCATAGGGCTGGTGTTCCACATGCTGGCGTATTTTCTCGGCGATCACTTGACCCGCCTCTGCGTCGGTGTCCTTGAGCAGCACGATAAATTCCTCGCCGCCCCAGCGACTGACGATGTCGGAGTGGCGCAGGCAGCTTTCCAGGTCACGGGCGAAGCCGATCAGCACCTGATCGCCGGCCAGGTGGCCGTAGGTGTCGTTCAAGGCCTTGAAGTGGTCCAGGTCCAGCAGCAATGCCGTCAGCGGCCTGGGTTCGCGCTGGGCTTCTTGCATCGCTTGCGCGGCCAGCAGGTCGAAGCCGCGACGGTTGGGCAGCTCGGTCAGGCTGTCGAGCGTTGCCTGGGTCTGGATCTGGCTTTGGTAGCGTTTGATCACGCGGTTGAGCAGGGCCAGCACGGTCAATGTGACCACCAGGCAAATCAGCAAGTTGAGGTATAACGAGCGACGGATGTCGTTGAGGTCGCCGTCTTCGCGCTTATCGACGAACAGGTACCAGTTCAGCTCCGGGATGAACCGCACGTTGAGGAAATGCCCCTGGCCTTGGCCCGAGTATTCGTAGCTGCCGCTGTGGGGCTTGGGCAACTGGCTGAGCAGGTTTTTCATGCTGTCGAGTTCGGCCAGGGTCTGCCCGGCCAGGGCACCTTGCGGTCCGCCCTCGGCCCCGGTGAGCACCAGGCGGCCGAAGGTGTCGACGAAGTACACGCTGCGCTGGTAGCGCTGCTGGTATTTGTCGATCAGCTTGATCACCGCGTCGACCGTCAGCCCGACACCCGCGGCGCCGATGAAGCGGTTGTGGTAGTCGTAGACCTTGTAGTTGATGAAGACGGTCAGGTTGTCTTTGTTGGCGAGGTCCGGATCGACGTTGATCTCGTAGGGGTCTTTCATGTCACGGACACGAAAGTACCAGGCATCTCGGGGTTCGGTGGTCTTGACCTGCTTGAGCACGCCTTTGGCGTGGTAGTAGGTCAGGCTGGCGTCGGAAACGAAAAACGCCGTGTAGGCGCCGTAGTGGGTCATGACCTCGTTGAGGTAGCGGGTCATCTGACCGGTGTCGCGCTCGCCATTGACCACCCAGTCGCGCATGAAGGTGTCGCGGGACATCATTGAGGAAATCAGGATTGGCCTGACCAGGTCTTTCTGGATTTCCGAGTAGACGGTGTCCGAGGTCAGCGGCAGTTCGGTATTGACGATGTTGTCGCGGATCGACGCGCGCGAGGCGTAGTAACTGAGAAAGGAGGTGGCCAGGAAGCCTGCACCCAGCAACGCGACCAGCGTGAGGACCAACGACCGTTGGGAGTACAGCGGCGAGCGAAGCGGCATGGCAGTTCCATTGTCAGCTATCCGGTGGCGAGCATTCTAAGGACTGTCGGGGGAAATAGCTGCTCCATGTACGTCGCGAATGGTCGTTCCTGTGTTTTGACACAGATCGTTCCCACGCTCTGTGTGGGAATGCCTCAACGGACGCTCCGCGTTCGGCTCTGGATGGGACGCGGAGCGTCCCTGGCTGCATTCCCACGCAGAGCGTGGGAACGATCTCAGGTCCGGGATTGCAGGTAGGCACGCCAGCCGCCCAGGTGGCTGATATCCACCGCCCCTTCCAACCCATAGGCCTCACAGATAAACCCGCTTTCCCAGCGACCATCCGCCAGTTGCACCTTACCCAACCCCAACGGTGCCGGGATGCCGGTGAGGAACGAGCCCAGTTCGCTACTCGGCAGTTCCCAGACTTCCACGGCAATCGCCACGCCGCCGTCCTTGACCCGAACCATGCCCGGACGAAACGGCGGGCCACCGGCCAAGGCATACAGTTGGTAGTCGGGTGAGCTGAACGTACTTTCCACCAGGCGCGCACCGCGCTGTTTGAGCTGCCAGTTCAACGCCAGGCCATCCAGGTGCGCGCCACAGACCACCAGCCGCGCCCGGTCATTGCGCGCAACAGCCGTCGGTGCCGGTGCCGCCAATCCTTGCTGGCGCTGCAAGCCATCGGCCAGGCTCAACAGGTATTGATCGGTGAACGCCCGTCCGAACAGGGTCACGCCCCAGGGCAAACCGTTGTCCATGAACCCGCTGGGCACGGCGATGGCGGCGTAGTCGAGCAGGTTCATGAAGTTGGTGTAGTAACCCAGTTCGCTGTTGCGCTGGACCGGTTCGGCGTCGAGTTCCGCCAGTGTGACCGGGCGGCCAATGGTCGGCGTGACTACGCAATCGAGGCCATCGAGTGCCTTGTCGCACAAGGCTTTCAGTGCTTGCAGGCGATACTGTGCGCGGAAGGTTTGCACGCCGTTGACCGCCGGCGCCTTGGCCAATACGGCGCGGATCACCGGCAACACGGCTTGCGGATTTTCTTCCATCAGCTCGCCGGCCACGCTGTAGCGCTCGGCCACCCAAGGGCCTTCGTAGAGCAAGCGCGCCGCTTCGAGGAACGGCGACAGATCCAACTCCACGGCCTGGCCGCCCAAAGCCTTGAGTTGCTCGACGGCGTCGGCGAACAACAACGGGCCTTCAGCGCAGCCGAAAAATGCCAGGTCTTGCGCCCGGGGCACACCGAAACGGAAGGCACGCATTGCACCGAACGCCGAGCCGTCATTCCACGACGGATTGCTGCGGCTGTACTCGTCCCGGGGGTCGAGTCTGGCGGTCAATGCAAGCAACTGACTGGCCTCCCGGGCGGTTGCGGTGAACGTCGTCACGCAATCGAGGGTGCGACAGGCCGGCACCACGCCGGCGGTGGAAATCAGGCCCTTGGTGGCTTTCATCCCGACCAGATTGTTCAACGCCGCCGGCACGCGCCCGGAGCCCGCCGTGTCGGTGCCCAGGGAAAAACTCGCCACACCGAGCGCCACCGCCAGTGAAGAACCGGCGCTGGAACCACCCGACGGATACTCCGGCAACACACTGTTGGGGCATGCTCCATAGGGCGAGCGAGTGCCGTTAAGGCCGGTGGCAAACTGATCGAGGTTGGTCTTGCCCAGGGGAACTGCGCCCAACGCCAGCAGTTGCTCGACGATGGTCGCCGAACGTTGCGGTACGTAGGCGAATGCCGGACAGGCCGCCGTGGTCGGTATGCCCGCCAGGTCGATGTTGTCCTTGATCGCGAACGGCACGCCGTACAGCGG
The DNA here is from genome assembly GCF_029967975.1 of Pseudomonas sp. V98_8. Lineage (NCBI taxonomy): Bacteria > Pseudomonadati > Pseudomonadota > Gammaproteobacteria > Pseudomonadales > Pseudomonadaceae > Pseudomonas > Pseudomonas sp. V98_8. Next base: position 18,473 of record NZ_JASCAE010000052.1, on the reverse strand, counting down.
CAGGCTGTCGATGTCGCGGCCGTCGAGGGCGGCGAGGTAGGGCTCCAGTTCTTCGGCGCTGAGCAAATGGATGAACAGGTGATAGTCCGGGTTCAGTGCCGCCGCTTTGTCCCGAAGGCCCGGCAGCAGTTGCCGGGGCGTGGTGCTGCCATCGCGGTAGGCGTTGCGCAGGGCGTCGAGTTGCAGATTGATGTTCATGGTATTTGTCCTTTCGAAATGGCTTCAGTCGAGTTCCAGCACCACGACGCGTTGTCCGGCACGCACCGCCGAACCTGGCTGCACGCGAATCTCACGCACCACGCCGGCCACCGGCGCGAGAAGCGGGATTTCCATCTTCATCGACTCCAGGATCACCAGCACGTCTCCGGCCTGGACGCGATTGCCAGCCTGCACCTGAACCTGCCAGAGGTTGCCGGCGATATGGCTGTCGATGCTCTGCTGACCGTTGGCCAGAGGCGCGTCTTCGGTCACCTCCGGGGCCAATTCCTCGCTGTCGAAATGTGCCTGGCCGCTGGCGATCCAGCGTTCGCGTTCGGCATTGAATGCGCCTTTTTGCTGATCGCGAAACGCGTTGATGCCTTGGGCCTCCTGCGCCAGGAAGGCCTGGTAATCGGCGAGGTTCAGCTGACTGTGCTCGATGTCCAGGGGGAAGCGTCCGAGGGGGAAGTCCCGGCGAATGCGCAGCAGTTCATCGGCGCTGACCGGGTAGAAACGGATCTGGTCGAAGAAGCGCAGCAGCCATGGCTTGCCATCGAAGGCGGCGACTTCGCGGTAGCGATTCCACATCTGCAGCGTACGCCCGACGAACTGATAACCACCGGGGCCTTCCATGCCGTACACGCACATGTAGGCGCCACCGATGCCCACCGAATTTTCCGCGGTCCAGGTGCGGGCCGGGTTGTATTTGGTGGTCACCAGGCGATGGCGCGGATCGAGCGGAGTGGCGACCGGTGCGCCGAGGTACACATCGCCCAGGCCCATCACCAGGTAGCTGGCGTCGAACACCGTGCGCTGCACCTCATCGAGGTTCGGCAGGTCGTTGATGCGCCGGATGAACTCCAGGTTGCTCGGGCACCAGGGGGCGTCCTTGCGCACGGTGGTCATGTATTTCTCGATGGCCAGCTGACAGGCCGGGTCGTCCCAGGACAGCGGCAGATGGACGATGCGCGAGGGGACCTGCAGGTCCTTGGCGGCGCACACGGCGTCCCATTCGCCGGCAACGATGCCGAGCAAGTCGGCAAGCGGCAACTGCTCGGGTTGGTAGTGCACTTGCAGCGAGCGAATGCCCGGGGTCAGGTCGATCACGCCGTGCAGGTGTTTGCTTTCCAGGGCTTGCATGAGGGCGTGGGCGCGAAAGCGCAGGACGAGGTCGAGTTCGGGGGCGCCGATTTCGAGAAGAATGTGAGTATCCCCCGACAGCCTCGCGACCAGTTGCGTGTCTCCCTGGCCAATGTCCAGCACAACAGGCGACACAATCCCCTGTGGGAGCGAGCCTGCTCGTGAAGAAGTTGATGCGGTGTCTGATCTGGCCCCTTCGCGAGCAGGCTCGCTCCTACGGGGGGTATTCCATTTCAGGGCGAGGTTGCGGGCGGTCTTGAGATCGACGGGGATAAATTGCACTTTGTCCCCGGCCTTCAATTGGCCAAGCTGCCAGAGATCCGCCTCGATCACCGTCACCGGGCAGACGAATCCGCCCAGGCTCGGACCATCCGGGCCGAGGATCACCGGCATGTCGCCAGTGAAGTCCACTGAGCCGATCGCGTAGGGATTGTCGTGGATGTTCGACGGATGCAAGCCGGCTTCACCGCCGTCGGCGCGCACCCATTGCGGTTTCGGCCCGATCAGCCGTACGCCGGTGCGGCTGGAGTTGAAATGCACCTCCCACTGAGTCGCGAAGAAGGTGCCGATGTAGTTTTCAGTGAAGTATTCCGGTGCCCCATGGGGGCCGTAGATCACGCGTATTTGGCGTACGGCAGGCAACTCGGCGATTTCAGGCAGTTGCGCATCGACGCTCCGGTCGTTCAACGTCAGCACATGCAGCACATCACCCGCCCGCAATGCACGGCCGCCATGCCCGCCAAACTGGCCGAGGGTGAAGGTACTCTTGCTGCCCAGGTAATCCGGAACCTGCAAGCCGCCGCGCACGCACAGATAGCTGCGCGCGCCAGCACCGGCAATCGTCCCGAGGCTCAACGTGGCACCGGCTGGCACCAACATTGCCGTGTTCATCGGCACGCTTTCGCCATTCAACGTCAGCGCAATCACCGCGCCCGTGACGGCAACGACCGCGTCGCAATTGAAGCGCAGCAAGGGCCCGCTCATGGTGATTTCCAGCGCTGCGGCGCCTTCATCGTTGCCCAGCAGAAGGTTACCCAGGCGCAGCGCACGACTGTCCATCGGCCCCGATGGCGGCACGCCTACCGCCCAATAGCCGAGGCGACCGGGATAGTCCTGGACGCTGGTCTGGGTGCCGGCGCTGAGCACTTCGAAGGTGTTGGCCTGATACGCCAGGGCTTCCAGGCAACGGGTCCAGGGCTGACCGCTGGCGAAGGGCGCATCGAGCAGGATCTGCCTCAGGTAGTCCCGGTTGGTTTGGACCCCGTAGAGCAGGCTTTCGCCCAAGGCCTGATGCAGATCGGCTGCGGCTTGCTCACGGGTCGGGGCCCAACTGATGACCTTGGCGATCATCGGATCGAAGTAGGGTGGGATCTCGCAACCGGCCTCGACCCAGGTGTCGATGCGCAGTTCTACGCCGTTGGCCGGCGGAAAGTGCACCGCCGTCAGCAAACCCGGACTCGGTTGAAAGTCCCGCCCTGGATCTTCCGCATACAACCGTGCCTGAATCGCATGACCCTGCGCTTTCAAACCCTGGCTCAACGCGCTCAACGGCGGCAGGTCACCCGCTGCCAGTTGCACCATCCAGCGCACCAGGTCGACGCCCCAGACTTGCTCGGTGACGCCGTGTTCCACCTGCAAGCGGGTGTTCACTTCAAGGAAGTAGAAACGCTGGGCATCGCTGTCAAACACGAATTCGACCGTGCCGGCGCTGCGGTAATTCACCGCCTTGGCCAGTTTGATCGCCGCCGCGCACAGTTCATCGGCCATACCCTCTGGCAGGTTCGGTGCCGGGGTTTCTTCGAGGACTTTCTGGTTGCGCCGCTGCACCGAGCAGTCGCGCACGCCGAGGGCAATCACCTCGCCACGGCCGTCACCGAACACCTGCACTTCCAGATGTCGGGCGCGCTGGATGTACTTCTCGATGAACACCCCGGCGTCGCTGAAATTGTTCTGCCCCAGACGCTTGACCGCTTCGAAGGATTCGCTCAATTCGGCCGCGCTGCGGCACACGCGCATGCCGATGCCACCACCGCCGGCGGTGCTCTTGAGCATGACCGGATAGCCGACTTGCGCGCCGGCGATCAGTGCCGCATCGAGGCTGTCGAGCAGTTCGGTGCCTTCGAGCATCGGCACGCCGTGTTGTTTGGCCAGGGCGCGGGCGGTGTGTTTGAGGCCGAACACGCGCAACTGCTCCGGGGTCGGGCCGATGAAGGCAATGTCGGCGGCCTCGCAGGCTTCAGCGAACGCAGCGTTTTCCGAGAGAAAACCATAGCCTGGATGGATTGCGGTGGCGCCGGTGGCCTTGGCGATGGCGAGGATTTTTTCCACTGCCAGGTAGGTGCCGGCGGCGGCACCCTCACCCAGGCTGTGGGCCTCGTCGGCTTGCAGGATGTGCAGGCTCGCGGCATCGGCTTCGCAATACACGGCAACGCCTGCAACCTGCAGTTCGCGCAAGGTGCGCAGGATGCGGCAGGCAATGGCGCCACGGTTGGCGATCAGGACTTTTTTGAACATGGCATAACCCCTGGAGGGGTGCGGGCCGTCCCGCAGTTTTTCGATGAGCGCCAGGGTCGTCCCCGACGGAAAAATCAGTTTTTCTTCAAAACACCGCTGAACCCTTGTGGGAGCGGGCTTGCTCGCGAACGCGGTGTATCAGTTGGCATTGATGTTTCTGACACACCGCATTCGCGAGCAAGCCCGCTCCCACATTTGGATTTGTGGCGGGCTTATTTTTTGAGGCACTGCCCTGAGCGGGCCTGGCACAGGGCAAACAACCAGCGGCGCAAACGGCTCAGTTCCATACCAGCACCTGCGCAGGAGTCGGGTTATAGGCATTGCACGGGTTGTTCAGTTGCGGGCAATTGGAGATCAGCACGATCACGTCCATCTCGGCGCGCAGGTCGACGTATTTGCCCGGTGCGGAAATCCCGTCCTCGAAGGTCAGCCCGCCGTCAGCCGTGACCGGTACGTTCATGAAGAAATTGATGTTCGGCCCGATGTCGCCTTTACCCAGGCGCCCGTCGTGGACGCAGGCACGCAGGTAGTTGTCGCGGCAACTGTGCATGTAGCGTTTTTCCAGGGCGTAGCGCACGGTGTTGCTCTCTTGCGCGCAGGCACCACCGAGCGTGTCGTGGCGGCCGCAGGTGTCGGCGATGATCGTCAGCATCGGCTTGCCGAGGTTGGAATACAGCACGCTGCCGGTGCTCAGGTACACGCTGTTCTGGCGGCGCAACGTGCGCTGCACGTCGTAGCGCTCCCTGGGATTGGCGACGCTGTAGAACAGGGTGTCGACGGCCTGGTTGCCTTCCAGATCGAGGATGCGCAGGGTCTGGCCGGCCTTGACCTCCATCAGCCAGGGTTCGCCGGCGGGGATGGTGGCGCGGTAGACCGCAGTTTCGGGTTGCCTGCTTGTAGTAACGTCGGCAGTGGCGATTGCGAGTGACATGGCAGCGATCCTCAGGCGAACAGACGGTCGGTGTTGATGAAGCCGCGCTCGTTTTCCGGGCGCGAGGTGCGGCAGTGTTCGGCGACGCTGGGGTCGGCGTTCATCCAGCTGAGCTTCAGTGGTTTGGGGGCATATTCCGGCGTCGGGTCCATCGGGTGCTGCAGGGCGGTGAGCACCACCAGGGTGTCCATCGGTGCGTATAACTCGATGTAGTCGCCAGCTTTGGAATTGCCTTCAACGAAGTGAAAGCGCCCGGCGTCATCGACGTTCACCCGGCTGAACAGGTTGAGGGTCATCAGCAGGTCGGACAGGCCCAGCCCCCACTTGCCCAGCTCCACCAGCAGGTTGTCGGTGCCGTTGCGGAAGAAGCCGTTGCGCAGTTCCTGATAGCGGCCCTGGCCGTATTTTTCGGCCACTTCTTCAGCGCAGAGCACGCCGCCGAGGCTGTCGCTCCAGCCGCAGGTGTCAGCGGTGATTGCGGCCAATATGCGGCCCATGTCCGAGTACAGGCAATGGCCGGCGGTGAGCTTGGCGGTGTGTTGGCATTTGAGGCTGTCGGGCAGGTTCAGGCGTTCGGTTTTTTCATTGGCGTTGAGCAGCGTCAGGCTGACGTTGGCACCGCCGCGCAGGTCGGTCAGGCGCAGCAGTTGGCCGCGCTTGAGCACGAAGGAGCGATGGCCGCCGCCGGGCAGCATTTCTTCGGCGAAGGGCGGGAACAGTCGGGTCGAATCAGTCATTGTGCAAGTCCTCTCAAGCGGTTCTAAGCGTGCCTGCCAGTTGCACCGGCAAGGCATCGACGGCGGCACGGCAGGCGCGGCGGTCGCTGTTCAAAGGGATGTCGTAAGTGATGCGTGCGCCATAGGCGCCGGGGGCGTGCGGGTCGACGCGGACCTTGTCGAACACCAGCAAGCGGGTGCCGAGGCTGAAACCTTCGGACAGGTCATGGGTGACCATGAAGACCGTCAGTTGGGTCTCGCGCCACAGCTCCAGCAGCAAGGCGTGCATGTCCTTGCGGATGCCCGGATCGAGGGCGCCGAAAGGCTCATCGAGCAGCAGCACCCGCGGTTTCATGATCAGCGCCTGGGCGATGGCAAGGCGTTGCTGCATGCCGCCGGACAGTTGCGCCGGGTACTTGTCCAGCGAATGACCGAGGCCGACTTTGTGCAGCAGCACCGAAGCCTGTTCGCGGGCAGCTTTTTTGGCACTGCCGAACAACCTGCCCAACAGCGCTGAACGCGGCAGTTCCAGGCCAAGGGCGACGTTGTCCAGCACGCTCAAGTGCGGGAACACCGAGTAGCGCTGGAACACTACGCCACGACTGGCATCGGGCTCGGCTGACAGTGGTTGACCGTCGAGGAGAATCACGCCGCGACTGGCTTTTTCCTGACCGAGCAACAACCGCAGGAAGGTCGATTTACCGCAACCGGAAGCGCCGACCAGGGTGCAGAACTCACCCTCGTTGACGCTCAGGTTCAGGCCTTCAAGCACCACCTGGTCGGCGTACTGCTGCCAGACATTTTTCACCGTGATGAAACTCATGCCCGCGCTCCTTCATACCAGGGGAATGCGCGCAGGGTCAGGCGCTTGAGCCCCCAATCCATCAGCCAGGCGAGCAGGGTGATCCACACCACGTAGGGCAGGATCACGTCCATGGCCAGGTAGCGGCGGACCAGGAAAATCCGGTAGCCGAGGCCGTCGGTCGAGGCAATGGCTTCGGCGGCAATCAGGAACAGCCACGCCGAACCCAGCATCAGGCGCAGCGAGATCAGCAGGCGTGGCAGCAACTGCGGCAGGACCACCCGCAACATCAGGGTCCAGGTCGATGCCCCGAGGGTCTGGGCCTTGATCAGCAGTTCCACGGGGATTTCCCGGGCGCGCTGTTCGAGGTCGCGGGCCAGCGCCGGGGTGATGCCGATCACGATCAGCATCACTTTCGACAATTCCCCCAGGCCGAAGACGATAAACAGGATTGGCAGGATCGCCAGCGGAGGCACCATCGAAAGCACGGTCAGTAACGGCGACAACGGCGCGCCAAACAATGGCAGGGTGCCCGCAGCGATGCCCAGGCACAGCCCGGCCAGCGCACTGATGCCCAGGCCGATGGCCAGGCGTCGCAGGCTCGCGGCGCTGTCCTGCCACAGCAGGTATTCGCCGGTGCGGCTGTCGGCAACGAAGGCCAGGCGCTTGACCGCGTCGCTCATTTGCAGGGCGCTGGGCAGCAGTTTGTCGTTGGGGTTGTTTGCCAGGCGCTCGGCCGAGCCCATGAAGTAGGCGAACAGCAGCAGGGCGAAAGGCAGGATCACCAGCAACAGGCGACTCGGGCGATCCGGGTGGCGATTGATCAGGCGCATGGCCAAGTCCTCTGGTTACAACTTGGCGTCGGCGGCCATTTGCACGTAGCTGGGGTCGAAACGCAGCTTGAGGTTGCCCTTGTCGCCGCTGGTCACCCCATTGGCGAAGGCCATGCCGACCGCGCTGGTGTCCTTGGCGCCTTCACCGAGCAAGCCGTGCTGGAAGGAGAATTCCGCGACCTTGCGCATGGTTTCCGGCAGTTGCTTGCTGGTGCTGAACGCCAGGGCTTCCTGAGGAGTGGCGAACAATTTGGTGGTGTCCAGTTGCGCCTGGAAACCGGCCAGGTCGGTGCCCGAGGCTTTGGCCATGTGCTCCAGTGCGGCCTTGCCCGTGGCATTTTTCGCATTCATCAACTCGACCACTTCGAACCAGGCGCCGGTTAACGCCTTGCCCAAGGCGGGGTTGTCCTTGAGGGTCTGGGAGTTGACCACCATCATGTCCATGATCTCGCCGGGGATCTGGCTGGAATTGAACACCTCGGTCACCCCGGGCTTGGCCTTGATGTCCGAAAGCATCGGGTTCCACGTGGTGACGGCGTTGACCTGGTCGGTGTTGAAGGCGGCGGAGATATCGGCATCCGAGGTGTTGACCACTTTCAGGTCTTTCTCGGTGAGGTCCACCGAGTCCAGGGCCCTGGCCAGCAGGTAGTGCGACACCGAGAGCTCGACCAGGTTGACGTCCGCACCCTTGAGGTCGGCGACTTTCTTGCCTTCGCCCTTGAGCACGATGCCATCGTTGCCGTTGGAGAAGTCGCTGACGATCAGCGCGGTGCTGTCGACGCCGCCAGCGGCCGGAATGGTCAGCGCATCCATGTTGGTCATGGTGCAGCCATCGAACTGTCCGGCGGTGTACTGGTTGATCGATTCGACGTAGTCATTGAGCTGCACGACATCGATCTGGATGCCGTATTTCTTCGCCCACTTGTCGACGATGCCTTGGCTGCCGGCGTATTCCCAGGGCATCCAGCCGGCGTAGATCGTCCAGCAGACGCTGAAGTGGTCTTTTGGGGCGGCGTGGGACGAGACGCTCACGAGGGCTGCGAAGGCCGCGGCGAGGACGGCGGGTAAACGATGCTGGGACATGGTGGTTCTCCAGTTGATCAAGGGCGGACAGGAAGGCAGCGGCACCGCGAACGGTGGCTTGTCTCCCGGGCTTTTGTCCCGCCGTGTAACCTCAACTGGAGGTCGCCAACTCTCGGACCAGTCACTCGCGCTTGCGAGCCGGAACCCTAGTCAGCCATTGCAAATTGTGGTGCCGCGAACCTGTGATGACTCCTGCACGTCTCTGCTAAAGCGAGAGACGTGCCAAGTCGAGCGGAGCGCTCTGGCACGCGGGATTGGTCGATTGGTGATGTAGGCAGACAGTGTGTGTTTGCCTTGCAATGGTGCGCGACTGCACCGCAATGGGACGTGCCGGCCGCTGATCCGAAGGTTGCCGGGGCATTGCACTTGGTCGGGGATAATGAGTCAAAACAGGTGTCAGCCGGCCTGTACCGGTTGTGGGGCTTTCAGGAGGCCGCCATGTTTCGTCGATTGTTGCTCGGCTGCGTACTCGGCTTGGGCCTTGCCGGTTGTTATTACTATTCCGGTGGTTACGACGTCGCGTATCCCGCACCTTATTACTATCCCGGTTATTCGCCTTACTCCTACTACAGAGGCCCGCGTTTCTATGGGGGCTATCGCTATTACTATTGGGGTGGTCACGCGCCACGTTATTACGGCGGTGGATATCGTCATGGCCACCACTAGTCAGCGTGTGAATGGATGAAAAACCTTTCATCGGCGAGATGTTTCAACGTGTTGCGGGAGCGCACCGGATCGTCAATTCGATGTCTGATCTATCGACAGTCGCAGAATCTTTGACTGTCGCCTGCCAGCGTCGCTGGTATGGCTCACTCGCGGTCCAGGAGGCCGCCAATGTATCGACGAATTCTTCTGATTGCCGTGTTGGGTTTGTCACTGGGTGGATGCGTAGCTTATTCCGATGGAGGCGGTTACTACGGTTCAGAGGTCTACTCATCGCCGGCGCCCTATTACGCTGGCGGCAACTCCTACTACTCCAATGGCGGCGGTTACTACACGCCACCGCGCCGGTACTACGCGCCGCCTGCCCGGTATTACCAACCAACGCCGCGCTATTACCACCAGCCGCGGGTTTATCAACCGGCGCCGCGCTATTACCAGCCGGCTCCCCGTTACTATCAGTCCCGGCCGGACTACAGGGCGCATCAGAACCAGGGTTGGGACGGTCGCAACCGCGGCGGCTGGGACAATGATCATCGTCGCGGGCGAAACGACAATCACGATCGTCGAGGCGGCCGCAATGGGCGTGGCGATCACGACGGCCGGGGTAATCACCGCTAATCCGGTTGAAATCCATACCCTCCTGAAGGAGCAAGCATGCTCGCGATGGACGTCAACGATAACGCGTGCTTAAAGGTTAAACGCGTTGTCATGACGTTTTTCGCGAGCATGCTCGCTCCTCCAGAGTCATTTTTTTCAGTACTCTGACAGGTCCGCCAAGGGATGCCGACCTTCCCAGATTTTGTGAAAATGAGCCTCCACCACCGCCTCCGGCACATTGTTGACGTCCGGCCAATGCCAGCGAGGTTTCTGATCCTTGTCGATCAATCGCGCACGCACGCCCTCGCTGAATTCCGGATGGCGACAGCAGTTGAGGCTCAGGGTGTATTCCATCTCAAACACCTGCGCCAGAGACATATGCCGGGCACGTTTGATCTGCTCCCACACCAGATGCGCGGTCAGCGGCGAGCCTTCGCTCATGGTCTGCGCAGCGCGGTTGAGCAGCATGTCGGTGTGATCGAGCAGCGTGACAATGGCTTTCCAGGCACAACGCACATCACTGACGTCCAGCAATTCATCGATCTGTTCGCGGCGCGGCAACCACTGGGCCTCGGGCATTTGCGCAACGGCTTTCTGCTGCAAGGCCTTGAGCAGGCTGTTGAGCTGCATTGGCGTCTGTTCCTGCCAATTCAATTGCAGCAGGCCTTCGATCAGTTCCTGCTGCTGCTCGTCGAGCAGGAAACGGTCGGCCAGGTCCAGATCGATCGCGTCGCGACCGTTCATGTGGGCGCCGGTCAGGCCGAGGAACAAGCCGAGCTTGCCCGGCAGGCGAGACAGGAACCAACTGGCGCCCACGTCTGGATAAAGGCCGATACTGATCTCCGGCATCGCCAATCGACTGCTCGGTGTGACAATGCGAATGCTTGCCCCCTGCAACAGGCCCATGCCACCGCCGAGCACATAGCCGTGGCCCCAGCAGATCAACGGTTTCGGATATGTGTGCAGGCTGAAGTCCAGGCGATATTCGGAGTTGAAAAAGTGCGCGGCCAGCGTCGGCACTTCGCCCGGATGGGCCCGGCAGGCCTCGACCAGGCTGCGCACTTCACCGCCGGCGCAGAAGGCCTTGATGCCGTTGCCGCGCAGCAGGACGCAAACGATTTGCGGTTCCTTGGCCCAGGCGTCCAACTTGTCGCGCATGGCATTGATCATCGGCAGGGACAGGGCATTCAACGATTTTTCGGCATCCAGGGTGGCAATGCCAATGCGGGCGCCGTCAGTGCCGGTGAGTTCTTCGAAGTGCAGATTCATCGTGACCTCGCTCGGGAATTTGAGGGTTAAGTATGATCGCTGTGTGGGAAAGTGCCGGATTGGTGTCAGATCAATTGACAAGCGTGATGGGCTTTCCTAGGGTGCGCCCCATTGTTTTTGCCGGATATAACCATGACTGCTGACGACCGTATCAAACTCGAACCGAGCTGGAAGGAGGCACTGCGTGCCGAATTCGACCAACCCTACATGGCAGAGTTGCGAAAATTCCTCCAGGACGAGCGCGCGGCGGGCAAGGAAATCTATCCGCCGGGCCCGATGATCTTCAACGCGCTCAATTCCACGCCGCTGGACAAGGTCAAGGTGGTCATTCTCGGTCAGGACCCCTATCACGGTCCCGGCCAGGCCCACGGCCTGTGCTTTTCGGTGCAGCCGGGCGTCCCGGCGCCGCCGTCGCTGGTCAATATCTATAAAGAGTTGAAGCGCGACCTGAACATCGACATCCCCAATCACGGCTATCTGCAAAGCTGGGCCGAGCAGGGCGTGTTGATGCTCAATACCACCATGACCGTGGAGCGTGCCAACGCCAATGCGCACAAGGACAAGGGCTGGCAGTTTTTCACCGACCGGATTATCGAAGTGGTGAGCCAGCAGCAGCCGCATCTGGTGTTCATGCTGTGGGGCGCCCATGCCCAGAGCAAACAGAAGTTGATCGATGCCACCAAACACCTGGTGCTGACCTCGGTGCACCCGTCTCCGCTGTCGGCCTATCGTGGCTTCCTCGGGTGCGGGCATTTCAGCCGGACCAACAAGTTTTTGGAGCAGAATGGCGAGACGCCGATCGAGTGGCGGTTGCCGCCAATTTGATGCGTTGAATGGTCGGGCCCCTTCGCGAGCAAGCCCGCTCCCACATTTGTTCCGTGTTACACCTGTGGAATGCGATCAAATGTGGGAGCGGGCTTGCTCGCGAATGAGTCGACTCGGTCTGTCAGGTTGACTCAGACTGACGGTTCCAATACCTGAACAACGGCTCCGCCAGAAACAACACAAACAGCAACCGCATCACCTGCATCGCCGTCACCAGCGGCACCGACAGTTGCAAGGTTTCGGCCGTCAGGCTCATCTCGGCAATCCCGCCGGGCATCATGCCCAGGGTCAGCGAGCGCAAATCCAGGTGGGTCAGCGCACTCAATCCCAGTGCAGCCGCCGTGGCGATCAGCATGGTCAGCAGCGTGCCGATCAACGTGCGCCCCATGAACGACGGCGCGCGACGGAAAAACTGCCGATTGAAGTGACAGCCCAAGCCGCTGCCAATCAGCCATTGGCCGATCTGGCTGCCGCCGTTGGGCAAGCCGATATGCAGGTCCCAGCCGATGCTGACCGCTGCGCTGACCAGCAAGGGCCCGAACAGCCATGGGTTGGGTTGCCGCAGGCGTTCCCAGATCCAGGCCGCCACCGCCCCCGCCGGAAACAATAGCGCCAGCCAGCGCCAATCGATGCTGCCGGCGTGGGACATTGGTGCGCCGTCCCCCAGCAGGTATTTGAACGCCGCCGGAACGCAAAGCACCACCACCAGTACCCGCAAACTCTGGCCCGCCGCCACCCGGCTGAGCACCGCGCCGTTGCGGGCACCGAGGTTGACCATCTCTCCGGAACCGCCGGGCATGCTGGAAAAAAACGCAGTGGCACGATCTTCGCCGGTGCGACGCATTAGCCAGACACCGACCACCGCCGAGAGGCTGGTGACCAGCGCACCGAAGAAGATCAGCCCGAAATGACTCAGCACCTGCTCCATCACCACCGGGGTGAAGTGCAGGCCGATACCGATGCCGACGATCCACTGGCCGCACTTGCGGCCGCCAGGGATCTCCGCCAGTTGCCAGGGTGTCAGGCAGCGCACCAGGATGATCGCCAGCAACGAGCCGACCATCCACGGTAGCGGCCAGCCGACCTGGCTGGCGAGGAAACCACCCAGCAGGCCGACCAGCGGTGTACCCCACCAGGCTTTGAACGGTGTTCGATCAGACATCGGCGATGGCGCGTTGCGCAGCCGAACGCTTACGCCAGATCCGCAGGATCGGCATCAACAGCATGATCGCTGTTAGGACCCAGCAACCGAAAGTGATCGGGCTCGACCAGAGGATTTCCAGCGCACCGTTGGAAATCGACAGGGCGCGGCGCAGGTTTTGCTCCATCAGGCCTCCGAGAATGAACCCCAGCAGCACCGGCGACAGCGGGAAGTCCAGCTTGCGCAGGATATAGCCGAAGATGCCGATGCCGATCATCAGGAACAGATCGAAAGTGGTGGCATGCACAGCGTAGACGCCGATCCCGGTAATGATCGCGATCACCGGCACCAGTGCCCAGTTCGGCACGGCGAGGATACGGGTGAAGATGCGGATCATCGGGATGTTGAGGATCACCAGCATGATGTTGGCAATGAACAGCGAGGCGATCAGGCCCCAGACAATGTCCGGTTGCTGCTGGAACAGCAGCGGGCCCGGGGTGATGTTGTACAGCGACAGGGCGCCGATCATCACCGCCGTGGTGCCTGAGCCTGGAACACCCAGGGTCAGCATCGGTACCAAAGCGCCGCACGCTGCGCCGCCGATGGCCGTTTCCGGAGCGGCCAGGCCGCGCATGTCGCCTTGGCCAAACGTACCCTTGGCGCCTGCGATGCGTTTTTCCGTCATGTAGGCCACGGCGCTGGCCAAGGTGGCACCGGCTCCCGGCAACACGCCCATGATGAAACCCAGAACGCCGCAACGGATGTTCACCACGAACACCGACGCCGCTTCCTTGAAGTTGAACATCATGCGCCCGGTGGCTTTCACCGCTTCCTGGCCGTGATGGGTTTTTTCCAGCAACAGAAGAATTTCACTGATGGAAAACAGGCCCAACACCAGCACCACGAACTGAATGCCGTCAGTCAGGTGGATATTGTCCCCGGTGAAACGGTACACGCCACTGTTGGCGTCGATGCCGACCGTCGACAGGAAAAGTCCGATCAATGCTGCAATAAAGGTTTTCAACGGTCGGTCACCGGCCATGCCGCCCAGGCAAACGATCGCAAACACCATCAGCACGAAGTATTCCGCCGGCCCGAAGGCAATCGCCCATTTCGCCAGTAGCGGGGCAAACAGCACCATGCCGCAGGTGGCGATGAAGGCACCGATGAATGAGCTCCACGCCGACAGCGACAGCGCCACGCCGGCCAGGCCTTTGCGCGCCATCGGATAGCCGTCGAGGGTGGTCATCACGGTGGACGCTTCGCCCGGTATGTTCAGCAGGATCGAGCTGATCCGGCCGCCGTATTCGCAACCCAGGTACACGGCCGCCAGCAGGATCAGCGCCGATTCCGGCGGCAGGCCGAGGGCGAATGCGATGGGGATCAGCAATGCCACGCCATTGATCGGCCCCAGGCCCGGCAACAGGCCGACCACCGTACCGATCAACGTGCCGCAGAGGGCGGTTACCAGGTTGTACGGGCTCAGCGCGACGCCGAAGCCCTGACCCAAATAGCCAAGAGTATCCATATCAGTTCTCCAGAACGTCGAGCACGCCCAAGGGCAACGGTACGTCCATCAGCTTGTCGAACAGCAGGTAAAGGCCGACGGCCATCAAGCTGATGATCACGATGCTGGGCAGCCAGCGGCCGCCATACAGGCGCGCCATCGGCACACCGACGAGGATGCTGGCAACGATGAAGCCAAGCGGTTCGAAGGTGCCGGCGAACACCAGCAGCAGCGCCACGCAGATGGCGATCTTGGTCAAGGTTTCGCGATCCAGCGGCGGCTCGTCATCACTGTGCTTGATCGGTGCGGGACGAAACACCATGTACAACAGCGCCGAGCTCATCAGGCCGAGCATCAGCAACGGGAAGGCTCGAGGGCCCACCGGTTCGTAGGAAAAGGCCGCCTGATACGGCCAGGCCATCAGCGCCAGGCCGACACAGGCCAGCAACAGCACCAAAGCAAAAATGCGTTGTAAGAGCATGGGGAACTCCTGGGTCACGGCGGCGCTAGCCCGCCGTGACCGCTAGACAGAGACGATCACTGGATCAGGCCGAACTCTTTGGCCAGCACTTTGTAGTCCGCTACCTGCTTCTTCACGTAGGTGTCCAGCTCCGGGCCGGTCATGGCGAACGGGAACAGCTCACGCTGATCGCGCAGCTTGGCGAACTCGGGTGAGGCCAGCAGTTTGTCGAAGGAGTCCTTCCACCAGGCATAGTCTTCATCGCTGACTTTTGGCCCCAGGTAGAAACCGCGAACCACTGGCCAGACGATGTCGTAGCCTTGTTCCTTGGCGGTCGGGATGTCTTTCATTTCCGGCTCGTCCAGGCGCTTGTCGGAGAACACCGCGAGCAGACGCATGTCGCCGCTCTGGATGTGCGGCATGGAGTCGGAGATGTCGGTGCTGCCGACCTGGATGTGGCCGCCGAGCAAGGCAGTGGCGATTTCACCGCCGCCTTCGAGCGCCACGTAACGCAGGTCGCGCGGGTTGATGCCGGCGGCCTTGGCGATCAGGGCGGTCTGCATCCAGTCCTGGCTGCCAACGGTGCCGCCGGAACCGATCACCACTTTGCTCGGATCTTTCTTCAGCGCCTGGACCAGATCGTCCAGGGTCTTGTAGGGCGAATCGCTCTTCACGGCGATGGCGCCGTAGCTGGTGCCAACGGCGGCCAGCCAGCGCACGTTGGTTTCATCGAAGCGACCAAACTTGCCCTGGGCCAGGTTGAGCAGCGAACCACTGGACCAGGCCACCAACGTGCCGGCATCCGCCGGGCGCTGGGCGACTACCGCGTTATAAGCCACCGCGCCGACACCGCCAGGCATGTAGGTCACGCGCATTGGTTTGGTCAGCAGCTTTTCGTTGACCAGCGCGCTTTGCGCCAGTTTGCAGGTCAGGTCGAAACCGCCGCCGGGCGATGCCGGTGCGATGCATTCCGGGCGTTTGGGCTCGGCCATCAGTGGGCCGGCGCACAGCATGACGCTGGCGGCGAGGGCGAAACGGCGCAGTGATCGATTCATTGTTGTCTCCACAGGAGTTGTTGTTTTTTGGGATGTTTCAGATGCAGCGGTTTCGCTTCGCGCAGGCGTTGACGGCGCCGGCAAGCGAATACGAGGGGGTTCGAGAAAAGGGGCGCGGCGGGCAAATGTGGAACTGGGTGGACAGCATGGCGAAGTACCTCGTTATTGTTCTTATTGGCGAAAACGCATCGAGGCGTTTTTCGGGAGCTACATTTCAAAGCACGATCGATGGCTGCGAGATAAACCATCCGTAGATCGACTCTAACGGTCCAACCTTTCGCTAACCTTTCATCGGGCTTTCACGGTTTTTCAGGCTTCACAGTGGCGGATGCCGCTGTAAACTCCGCGCCAAAGAATGGCGTCGACCATCCCTGAACGAGGTAATGATCCATGCGTGTCCTGCTCGTCGAAGACCATCTGCAGCTCGCTGAAAGCGTCGCCCAGGCGCTCAAGAGCACCGGTTTGACCGTGGATGTGCTACACGACGGCGTGGCGGCCGACCTGGCGCTGGGCAGCGAGGAATACGCCATGGCGATTCTCGACGTCGGCCTGCCGCGCATGGACGGTTTCGAAGTGCTGGCGCGCTTGCGTGCCCGGGGCAAGAATCTACCGGTGTTGATGTTGACCGCCCGCAGCGACGTCAAGGACCGGGTCCATGGCCTGAACCTGGGGGCGGACGACTACCTGGCCAAGCCTTTCGAACTCACCGAGCTTGAAGCCCGGGTCAAGGCTTTGTTGCGCCGCAGTGTATTGGGTGGCGAGCGCCTGCAGCGCTGCGGTGTGCTGGCCTACGACCTGGAGACCCGGCGCTTTACCCTCGGTGAGGAACTGCTGACCCTGACCTCCCGCGAGCAAGCGGTACTCGAAGCCCTGATCGCCCGTCCTGGCCGGGTGATGAGCAAGGAGCAACTGGCTTCACAGGTCTTCGGCCTGGACGAAGAGGCCAGTCCGGACGCCATCGAAATCTACGTTCACCGCTTGCGCAAGAAACTCGACGGCCACCCGGTGGCGATCGTAACGTTCCGCGGTCTCGGTTATTTGCTGGAAAGCCGTGATGCATAAGGCCAGCAGCCTGCGCTGGCGGTTGCTGTGGAACCTGGCTTTGCTGCTGGTGGTATTGATGCTGGCCAGTGGCTTGAGTGCTTACTGGAACGGTCGAGAAGCGGCCGACACGGCCTATGACCGCACGTTGCTGGCCTCGGCGCGGACCATCGCCGCTGGCCTGTCCGAGCGTGATGGCAGCCTCAGCCTGGACGTGCCTTACGTGGCCCTCGATACGTTCGCCTACGACAGTGCCGGGCGGATTTTCTACCTGGTCAACGACATCAACCAGAAGCTGATCTCCGGTTACGAAAATCTGCCACCACCACCACCCGGCACACCCCGCACCGATGATTACCCGGCGCTCGCGCGTTTTTACAACGCGACTTATCGGGGACAGAACGTGCGTGTGGTCAGTTTGCTCAAGGCGGTCAGCGAGCCAAACATGAACGGCATGGCGGAAATCCGCGTGGCGGAAACCGACGAGGCCCGCGTCAGCATGGCCCGCAGCCTGGCCGGCGATACCTTGCTGCGCCTGGGCATGCTGGCGGTCGGGGCCCTGATGATCGTGTGGTTTGCGGTCAGTGCGGCGCTGCGCCCGCTGGAGCGATTGCGCACCGCCGTGGAGGAACGTCAGCCGGATGACCTGCGGCCGCTGCCCCTGGTGGAAGTACAACGCGAGTTGTGGCCGCTGGTGCGTGCGCTCAACCATTTCACCGAACGCCTGCGCGGGCAGTTCGAGAAGCAGGCGCAATTCATCGCCGACGCCGCCCATGAATTGCGCACGCCGTTGGCGGCACTCAAGGCCCGGCTGGAATTGGGCTTGCGCTCGAACGAGCCGCAAACCTGGCGCAGCACGCTGGAAACCGCTGCCCAAGGCACTGATCGCCTGACCCACCTGGCCAATCAATTGCTCTCGCTGGCCCGGGTGGAAAACGGCGCCAGGGCGATTGCCGAGGGCGGCGCGCAGCTGCTCGACCTCAGTCAATTGGCCCGCGAGCTGGGCATGGCCATGGCGCCGCTGGCCCATAAACGCGGCGTGGCCCTGGCGCTGGAAGCTGACGAGCCGGTCTGGTTGCGCGGTGAACCGACCTTGTTGAATGAGCTGTTGAGCAATCTGGTGGACAACGCCCTGGCCCACACGCCACCGGGCGGCAACGTCATTTTGCGGGTCCTGGCGCCGGCGGTGCTGGAGGTCGAGGACGACGGGCCGGGCATTCCCCTTGATGAGCGCGATCGGGTGTTCGAGCGCTTTTACCGGCGCAATCAGCAAGTGGCCGGTTCAGGCTTGGGGTTGGCGATTGTTGGCGAAATCTGCCGGGCGCACCTGGCGCAAATCAGCCTGCATGATGGGGAGAAGGCGGGGTTGAAGGTGCGGGTGAGTTTTATGGCTGGGGATTGATGGGGCCTGTTCTGGCCTCATCGTCGGAACGCCGCCCAGTGCAGGTTCCTACAGGGTTATCCGACACGGTTAATCCGGGATACCAATACAGAAAAGCCCTACACCATCCTCAGAAACGTCCTATTTCCAGCTTCCTTCCATTTCGCCAAAGCTTTCACCCCTCAGGACCCGGGTGAACGCCAAACCCTTCCTGTGTGCATCCCCCACAGACCAGGAAGGACTGACCATGAGCACCCAACCGCGCATCTTCTTCAACCACACCCGCCACAAGTTCGCGATCCGTTGGTTCGACGCCG
>NZ_JASCAE010000051.1:0-94902 GCF_029967975.1 Pseudomonas sp. V98_8 | reverse complement strand
CGCTTTCGCGAGCAGGCTCACTCCCACAGGGGATCGAAGCTGCATTCAAAATGGGCGACGCGAAGGCGGCAACACTGTCCAGCAGAATCAACCCAACAAAAAGCCCCGCTCTTCTCTCGAAGGCGGGGCTTTTCTTTACAGCGTCCGACGCTTAAGGCGCGTACGTCAGCAGCAACTCGGTCGGCACTTTGAAGTCCAGGGACATCATCACGCTCAACGCGGTAATGGTGAAGATCGAGAACACGAACAGCTTGCGTGCCCAGACCGTGTCATCCACTGCCTTGTAGCCGGTCCAGGCCATGTACAGCCAGTACATGCCCATGGCCGCGGCGACGGCGAGGTAGCTCATGCCGGCGTAGCCGCTGAAGGTCAGCATCAGGGTCGCCACGAGGAAGGCCAGGATGTAGATCAGGATGTGCTTCTTGGCCACCTGGATGCCACGCTTCACTGGCAGCACCGGGATCGATGCGGCCAGGTAATCGTTGAAGCGGAAGATCGCGATGGCGTAGGAATGCGGCATCTGCCACAGGCTGAACATCACCAGCAGGGTCAGCGCGGCCATGTCGAAGGTGTTGCTCACCGCGACGTAGCCGATCACCGGCGGCATGGCGCCCGACAAGCTGCCCACCAGCGTGCCGTGAACCGACTTGCGCTTGAGGTACAGGCTGTAGAAGCCGACGTAGATCACGAAGCCGATGACTGCGAACAGTGCGGCCAACGGGTTGGCCACCTTGTACAACAGTGCAACGCCGGCGACACCCAGGACGGTCGCATAGATCAGCGCCAGTTTCAGGGAGATGAGGCCCTGGACCAGCACACGGTTCTTGGTGCGTTCCATCTTCAGGTCGATGTCACGGTCGATGCAGTTGTTGAACACGCAACCGGAGGCAACCACCAGGGACGTGCCGATCATGGCGGCCAGGAAGATGGCCAGATCGACATGCCCTTTGGAGGCCAGGAAAAATCCGCCTGCCACAGAAAGCACGTTACCGAAAATGATCCCCGGTTTGGTGATTTGGATAAAGTGCTTGAGGGACATGCGGACTTACCTCACTTCGCCATCATGAACGTGTGGATGCTGAACATGATCCACAGCGACAGGCCAACCAGCAGGACGATCACGATCGCGGCGAACACAAACGCAATCACGTTGTTACGCTGCGCGGCCGAACGGTCCAGGTGCAGGAAGTACACCAGGTGCACCAGCACCTGGACGATCGCGAACGCGAGGACGATCAACAGGGTGATCGACTTCGGCAGCGTCGGGTACATCACCAGGCCGAATGGAATGACGGTCAGGATCACCGACAGGATGAAGCCGATGGCGTACGACTTGTAGCTGCCGTGACCGGCGTCGTCGTGGCCATGGGAATGTGCATTAGCCATTTACATAGTCCCCATCAGGTAAACAACGGTGAATACGCAGATCCACACGACGTCCAGGAAGTGCCAGAACAGGCTCAGGCAGCTCAGGCGGGTCTTGTTGGTCGACGTCAGGCCATGCTTGTTGACCTGGTACATCATGATCGCCATCCAGATCAGGCCACTGGTCACGTGCAGACCGTGGGTGCCGACCAGGGTGAAGAACCCGGACAGGAAGCCGGAACGGCTAGGACCGAAGCCTTCGGAGATCAGAACGTGGAACTCGTTGATCTCCATGCCGATGAAGCCGGCGCCGAACAGGAAGGTCATGGCCAACCAGCCCAGGACCTGCTTCTTGTTGCCACGGTAGAACGCCAGCATGGCGAAGCCGTAGGTGATCGAACTGAACAGCAGCAGAGCGGTTTCGCCCAGTACGTATGGCAGTTCGAAGATGTCGTGGCCCGACGGGCCACCCGCTACGTTGTTAACCAGTACCGCGTACACCGCGAAGATCGACGCAAACAGAATGCAGTCGGTCATCAGGTAGAGCCAGAAACCGTATACGGTCATCTCGCCCGAGTCGTGGTGGTGGTCATCGTGCCCATGGTCACCATGGGCGTGTCCAACATTGGTCACTAAGTTCGACATGGTTTAAGCCTGTTCCAACGAGGTTTCAACACGGGTGGCGGTGGCCGGGATCTTCCCTGCCGCTACCAGACGCTTGTGCTGCTCGGCTTCGATGCGCTCGATCGTTTCAACCGGGACCATATAGCCCTGGTCGTCACGTGCAGCGTGGATCGCGAAGTAGACGACAGTGCCTACCAGGCTCGCGATAGCCAGCCACCAGATGTGCCAGATCATCGCGAAACCGAACACGGTCAGCAGAGCACCCATGACCACACCGGTAGCGGTGTTGTTTGGCATGTGGATCGGCTCGTACTTGGCCGGAGCCTTGTACGCGGTGCCGTTTTCCTTGGCTTCGGTGAACGGGTCGATGCAGTCAGCCTTAGGCAGCACGGCAAAGTTGTAGAACGGAGGTGGCGACGAGGTCGACCATTCCAGAGTGTGGGCATTCCACGGGTCACCGTGTTCGCACATGTTCTCTGGCTTGTTGCGGTCACGCACACTGACGTACAGCTGGATCAGTTGGCAGGCGATACCGAAGGCGATCATCACCGCACCGAACATGGCGACGTACAGGTACGGCACCCACTCAGGGTTGGTGGTGGCGTTCAGACGACGGGTCATGCCCATGAAGCCCAGTGCATAGAGCGGCATGAACGCGACGAAGAAGCCGGAGATCCAGAACCAGAACGCTGCTTTACCCCAGCCTTCGTGCAGCTTGAAGCCGAACGCTTTCGGGAAGTAGAACGCGAAACCTGCGATGTAGCCGAATACCGCACCGCCGATGATCACGTTATGGAAGTGCGCGATCACGAACAGGCTGTTGTGCAGAACGAAGTCAGCACCCGGGATGGCCAGCAGTACGCCGGTCATGCCGCCGATGGCGAAGGTCACCATGAAGCCCAGGGTCCACAGCACCTGGCTGGTGAAACGCAGACGGCCCTGGTAGATGGTGAACAGCCAGTTGAACAGTTTCACACCCGTCGGGATGGAAATCAGCATCGTCGCCAGACCGAAGAAGGCGTTGACGCTGGCACCCGAACCCATGGTGAAGAAGTGGTGCAGCCAAACCATGAAGCCCAGTACCGAGATCGCGCCCGAAGCGTAGATCATCGAGTGGTGGCCGAACAGTTTCTTGCCGGTGAAGGCCGAGATCACTTCCGAGAAGATGCCGAATGCCGGCAGGATCAGGATGTAAACCTCAGGGTGGCCCCAGGCCCAGAACAGGTTGACGTACATCATTGGATTGCCACCAAGTTCATTGGTGAAAATGTGGAAATCCATGTAACGGTCGAGGGTCAGCAGTGCCAGGGTAGCGGTCAGGATCGGGAACGAAGCCACGATCAGGACGTTGGCCCAGGTGCAGGTCCAGGTGAAGATCGGCATGTCCATCAGCTTCATGCCAGGGGTACGCATTTTCAGCACGGTGGCCAGGAAGTTGACCCCCGTCAGCGTCGTACCTAGCCCGGATAGCTGTAGCGCCCAGATGTAGTAGTCCATCCCCACGCCAGGGCTGTATTGCAGGCCCGACAGCGGCGGATAGGCAACCCAACCGGTCTTGGCGAATTCGCCGACGCCCAGGGACAGGTTGATCAGCACCACGCCGGAAACCAGCAGCCAGAAGCTCAGGGAGTTCAGGAACGGGAAGGCAACGTCACGCGCGCCGATCTGCAGCGGCACTGCAAGGTTCATCAGGCCGGTGAAGAATGGCATCGCCATGAAGATGATCATGATCACACCGTGGGCGGTGAAGATCTGGTCATAGTGTTCAGGTGGCAGGTAGCCAGGCGAACCCTCGGTGGCCATGGCCAGCTGGGTACGCATCATGATGGCGTCGGCAAAACCGCGCAGCAGCATGACCATGGCGACGATGATGTACATCACGCCGATTTTCTTGTGGTCGACCGAGGTCAACCACTCGGTCCACAGATAGGTCCACTTCTTGAAGTAAGTGATACCCGCGAACAGTGCCAGACCGCCGAGCGCGATCATGGCGATGGTCACCATCACGATCGGCTCGTGGAATGGGACCGCTTCCCAACTTAATTTACCAAACATCGTTTACTCCTCTGCCCCGGCAGCTGAATGCGAGTTCATGTCCGTAGCGGCCACTTCTTTCTCTTTCTTCTCGTGCTTGACCTTCGGACCAGGTTTCATGCCTTCGTACTTGTCGACGATGATCTGGAACAGGTTCGGCGTCACCGAGGAGTAGAGCTCGACTGGGTTGTTCTGGCTCTGCTTGGAAAGGGCTGCGTATTCAGCTTGTTCAAGCTGTTTAGGTGCCTTTTTGACTTCACTTACCCAGGCGTCGAAATCTTCCTGGGAAGTTGCGATCGCTTTGAATTTCATACCGGTGAAACCGGCACCGCTGTAGTTGGCGGAGATGCCTTCCATTTCAGCGTTGCGGTCAGCGATCAGGTGCAGCTTGGTCTGCATGCCCGCCATCGCATAGATCTGGCCACCCAGGCCCGGGATGAAGAACGAGTTCATCACGGCGTCGGAGGTGATCTTGAAGTTGATTGGCGTGTGCGCCGGGAACACGATCTTGTTGACCGTGGCAATGCCTTGTTCCGGGTAGATGAACAGCCACTTCCAGTCCAGTGCGACCACTTCGATGGTCACAGGCTTGACGTCGGATTCGATCGGACGGTACGGGTCCAGCTCGTGGGTCGACTTGTAGGTGATGTAACCCAGGGCAATGATGATCAACACCGGAACAGTCCACACCGCGATCTCGATCTTGGTGGAGTGGTTCCATTTAGGCGTGTAGGTCGCCTTGGTGTTGGATGCGCGGTATTTCCAGGCAAACAGGAAGGTCATCACGATGACCGGGATCACGACCAACAGCATCAGCAGCGTTGCGGTGATGATCAGGTTTCGCTGTTCCAGGCCAACCTGGCCCGTGGGATTGAGCAAGGTCATGTTGCAGCCTCCCAGCAACAA
This sequence comes from Pseudomonas sp. V98_8, assembly GCF_029967975.1. Classification (NCBI taxonomy): domain Bacteria; kingdom Pseudomonadati; phylum Pseudomonadota; class Gammaproteobacteria; order Pseudomonadales; family Pseudomonadaceae; genus Pseudomonas; species Pseudomonas sp. V98_8. The sequence continues at coordinate 89,973 of NZ_JASCAE010000051.1, read as the reverse complement.
CGTGCCGAGCAGCGGCAATAAGCCTAGTAGTCTGGGGTACCTGTTTTTACTCATCTCACGACCTCTAAAGCAGCTTGCGCAATGCAGTTGGGTTTTGATCGCCAACACTTCACCCTGCCAAGGGTTGGCATTTTTCTTGGATTGAATAAGGGCTTGCCCGTCGAGCGTCAGAGGCGTTTCGACAAATCCTGGGCCAGCAGTGAGTTCTTATTCGAATTCGTGGTCAAAGGCCTTGTTACAGCCCAATTCCATTTGGTGCGGATAGTTGGAGGCACCGACACCTGGGCGTCGCATCAAGCCCGAAGGCCTCTCGACACCCTCGTGCCATTCATGCACCAGAGCCAGGGTGAGCAGTGCCGGGAATTCAGTGCGGGCGATTGTAGATATGTAGCGTTTTATAAACCATGTCTTATCCCGAAATAATTTTTATCCCAGCCCGCAACAATCCTGACCCAATTCTGTAAAAGTGGCGCATCTTATCGAAATTGATTCTCAACAAAAACACCAAAAAAAGTAGGGCTACCACCCACAATTCAGACAGTATCGAAGGCGTGGAAACGACCCTGAATGCCGCCCTGGCCCCGATGAGACAAGGGCTTTGGCAAATCGCCACGACCTGTTAAAACTGCCTGATTCCTTTTGGCCCGGCGAAAAACCGGCGGCACTCTAACACACCAATTTCATTACAGGAGACTGCACCAATCCGGTACCCGAAAGCGCGCTGCGACACTCGCGATGTGACAACATGTCGCAGACTTGTCGCACCCCTGATTGCCGTGCATCAGGGTGTCCTTGCCTGCCCCCTGAAACGCAAAAACGCCCCGGTCCTCTCATCGAGGACCGGGGCGTTTGGCATCATTCGGATGACTTCAGCGCAGCGCCTTGCGATTGCGCAGCGTCAGCAGCGGCACCAGCACCACCACCAGCACGAAGGCCAGCAGCGCCCATTGCGCCAGGGACAACCCCAGGATCGGCGGGTAAGGCGTGGAGCAGAAACCGTCTACCTGGAAACCCAGTGGGAAGATCTTCGCCAGCGGCAAGCCGTCGACGATCGGTTGCAGCACATCGATGCCGCAACTGACGGCCGGATAGAACTGCGTGTAGACGTGGTGCCCGGCCACCGCGACGCCCGCCAGGGCACAAATGACCACCAGGGTCTCCAGCACCGTGATGCTGCGTCGGGTGCGCATGGCCGCACCGATGAAGGCGAAGAGCGCGATCAACAGCAGCGCGTAACGCTGCAGGATGCACAACGGGCACGGGGCCTCGCCCAACACCACTTGCATGTACAACGCACCGCCGATCAACGCCAGGCAGATGATGCCCAACAGCACCAGATAGCGCCGCTCACGGCCCAGACGCATCGTTTCCTCGCTCATCGTGTTTCCCTTTTGACTTTCGATTGCCCGCCAGTTTACACGCTGGCCTTGACCTTTGAGAGCCTGGCGCGTGCAAGCGGGTATCGTGGGAATAGACGACAGGTCGGTTAAGAAGACATTAACTGTAACGACCCTGGCCCCTCGAACTCGGCCTGCAACAACTTAACAAACGCCTCACGCGCCGGGTGCCGACCCGCGTTCTCGTGCCAGTAAAAAAGGTTGTCGATGCTCGTCAGTTCCGGGAATTCATATCCCTGGCAGCCTGCGCCGAGACAGTACTGCTCATAGATTCCACGAGGCACCAGCGAGACGCCGGCACCGGCACTGACACAGCCAACGATGGTGCCGTAGCTGGCGATGCTGACAATCGGTTGCACCTGGTCATGGCGCAACAGCCACTGCTCCAGCGCGAAACGGTACGGGCAGCCCGGGGGCCACATGAAAATCGCCTTGCCCTGCAGGTCCGCCGCCCGGCGCAAAGGCCCATGGGAGGCGGACGCGATGAGAATCAGGTCTTCGCGGTACATCACTTCCCTCTGCAGTCCGCTGCGCTCAACGTTCACCGCCACGAACGCCCCATCCAGCCGACGATGTTGCGTGTCGTCGAGCAATTGAGCCCAAGTGCCGGTGCTCAACTCCAGCATCACCTTTGGGTAGAGCGCGTGGTACTTGGCCAATAGTCGCGGCAAGCGTCCCGTGGCACTGGACTCGATGGCACCAATGCGCAATGGACCGCTTGGCGCACCGTCGGGGGCCAACGCCCTGCGCGCTTCCTCGGCCAGGCCAAGGATTTTCGTCGTGTAATCGAGAAACACTTCCCCGGCGGGCGTGATCCGCAATCCTCGGCCATCGCGAGAAAACAGCGGCGTACCGAGTTCACGCTCCAGGGACTTGAGGCGCGCGGTGATATTGGACGGTACGCAATGCAGCACCTCAGCCGCACGCGCAATGCTGCCCAGATGGTGAACCGTGTTGAACATGCGTAACTGGGACAGTTCCATAACTCACCCAAAGTGAATACTTGAGTCAGTTTAAGTCACTTGTAGTGAATCTGGACGGTTTTGATAATTCGAGCGAGAGCCATCCAGTCACACCTTCACACTTTGGGGAATCAGGCAGCCTATGGATTTTATTCAGCGCAAGATCCAGTCTTTCGCCGAAAGCCCTGGCGCAAGAATCGTCCTGGCGGCTTTTTTCGTCATCCTTTGCTGGGCCTATTCGCCCATTGGCATCCACATCGGGTTAGAGGCTTACCAGCCCGGTCATCTGGCGCTGATCCGCTTTCTCATCGCCTCGACATTCATGGCCGGGGTCGCAGGGGTAATGGGTATTTCCCTGCCTCGCCTGAAAGACCTGCCGCTGTTGGCTGTGCTGGGATTCTTTGCCGTGAGCCTGCACCACATCGCCCTCAACTTTGGCCAACGCGGGGTCAGCGCCGGCGCCGCGAGTGTCCTCGCACAATCCACGCCGCTGTTCAGCACGTTACTGGCGCATTTCGTGCTCAAGGAGCGCGTCAACCACTGGCAATGGATCTGCGTGCTGGGCGGTTTGCTCGGTGCCGCTGTCGTGGTTACGGGGGATCGTGGTTTTGGTGAACTGGACGCCCATGGGTTGCTGATTCTGCTGGCGGCATTATCCTGGAGTCTTTATTTCGCCCTGCAAAAACGCCATTCCCATCGCTACGACGGGCTGACAATGGTGTGCTACACCCTTTGGTCAGGCACCACTCTATTACTTGTGTATGCACCGGGGTTGTGGAGTGAAGTGCAGAAAGCCCCGGCATCGGTCAATCTGGCGGTGCTCATCCTGGGGATTTTCCCCAGTGCCCTTGCTTACTTCGCCTGGGCATACGTACTGGCGCACAGCAGCGTGAGCCGCGCGTCCATTTCGCTTTACCTGATACCGCCCACTGCCATGCTGATGGCCTCGGTGGCCCTGGCTGAACGTCCTTCGATCATGGTCGTCATCGGGATGATCATCGTGCTGACGAGCGTACTCGCCCTCAACCTGAAACCATCAAAATCCAGGGAGTCTGCAGCACACCGGGGGCTTTCGTGAGAAAGCCCCGGGAGCGATCGATCAGTCGCCGTAGATATCGGACTTGAAGTACTGCTGCGAAATCTTCTGGTACTCGCCATTGGCGCGAATGCCGTCGATGGCGGCGTTCAGCTGTGATACCAGCTCGGTGTTGCCCTTGCGTACCGCAATCCCGGCGCCCTCACCCACGTATTTCGGGTCCTTGAGCTCCGGGCCGGCAAATGCGTAGCCCTTGCCGCGCGGCATCGACAGGAAGTCGTTGAGCGGAATGGTGTCGGCAAAGATGGCGTCGAGACGACCGGCTGCCAGGTCCATGTAGATCTCTTCGTTGTTGCTGTAGCGCTTGACGTTGATGCCCTTGGGTTCAAAGACTTCGGTTGCATAACGGTCGGTGGTGGTCGCCCGTTGCACGCCAACGGTCTTGCCCTTGAGGCTGGCGTATTGATCATCCACGACTGCGCCTTCCTTCATGACCAGGCGCGACGAGGTGAAGTAGTACTTGTGGGTGAAATCCACCGACTTCTTGCGGTCTTCGTTGATGGTCATCGACGACAGCGCCATGTCGATTTTCTTCACTTTCAAGGAAGGAATCAGGCCGTCGAACTCACCCTCGACCCACACGCACTTGACCTTCATCTGCGCGCACAGGGCATTGCCGATGTCGTAGTCGAAACCGACGATTTCGCCTTTGTCGGTCTTGGAGGCGAACGGCGGGTAGGCCGCTTCGATGCCGATACGCAAGGTTTTCTCGGCGGCAAACACGCTGCTGCACGCCAACAAGCTGAGGGCCAGACCGGTGATGAGGGGGAATTTCTTCATGTTCGTTCTCTCGCGGGTTGTTGTTGGTTTGGCAAGATGGAAGAAGAGCAGAAACGGGAGAAGCCTTTTTTGTACTTATAAATCCATACTGGACTTTTATGTATTAGGCGTCAATCGGGTAAATGCGGGGTGCGCCGGCCGATGGTCGGGTGGCTTTCTGGAAGTTCTCAGGTGCAGCGAATGGCCCCTTCGCGAGCAAGCCCGCTCCCACAGTTGACCGAAATGGTCGGATGTGGGAGCGGGCTTGCTTGCGAAGGGGCCGGCAAAGCAGGCCAATAAATACCAGTCTATTTAATGCTTCCAGCGATCCGCCGCCGCATGATCGCTGTCACGCCCCTCGACCCAACGCGGGCCGTCGCTGGTGTTTTCCTTCTTCCAGAACGGCGCACGGGTTTTCAGGTAGTCCATGACAAAGGCGCAGGCGTCGAATGCCGCCTGGCGGTGGGCGCTGGCGGCGCCGACAAAGACAATGGGTTCGCCGGGCTCAAGGGCACCGATGCGATGCAGCACCTCCAGCTTGAGCAAGGGCCAGCGCTGCTCGGCCTCGGTGGCGATCTTGCCGAGGGCCTTTTCGGTCATGCCCGGGTAGTGTTCAAGGAACATCCCGGCGACATCCAGGCCATCATTGAAGTCGCGCACATAGCCGACAAAACTCACCACTGCCCCGACGCCGACATTGGCGTCGTGCATGGCGTTGACTTCGGCACCGGGATCGAACGCGGTCGATTGCACGCGAATGGCCATGGCTCAGCCCCCGGTCACGGTGGGAAAAAACGCCACTTCATCGCCATCGCTCACCGGCTCATCGAGCTGGCAGAGGTCTTCGTTGCGAGCGCACATCAGGTTTTGCTCACTCAATACCTCGGCCCCCTCACGCTGGGCCAACAGTGCGCGCACGTCATCGACGGTGGCGAAGTCGCCTTGAACCTTCATCGAGTCCAACCCCAGCGCTTCACGATATCGAGCAAAAAACTTCACGGTGACGTTCATGATGGATCCGCCTGAAAATGCCCGCTCTTGCCGCCGACCTTTTCCAGCAGCCGTACGCTTTCAATGGTCATGCCACGATCCACGGCCTTGCACATGTCATAGATAGTCAAGGCGGCGACACTGGCAGCCGTCAGCGCTTCCATCTCCACCCCGGTCTGCCCGGACAATTTGCAGCGCGCGACGATGCGGACGCTGTCCTCGCCTTCGGCACTGAGTTCTACCTTGACTCCGGTCAGCATCAACGGATGGCACAGGGGGATCAGGTCGCTGGTTTTCTTCGCCGCCTGAATGCCGGCAATGCGGGCCACGGCAAACACATCGCCCTTGGGATGACCGCCGCTGACGATCATTTGCAAGGTTTCGGGCAGCATGCGCACCAGCGCTTGGGCCGTCGCTTCACGGAACGTCACGGCTTTTTCGGTGACGTCGACCATATTGGCGCGACCTTGGGAATCGAGATGAGTCAGCACGGGGTTACTCCTGATCAGGAGTCCCGATTGTAAACCTGTGGGTCAGATTTCCGCACGCGAGATTATCGGATCACCACAATGGGGAATTGTGTCGGGCATGAAAAACCGGGCGGCTTTTCGGGCCGCCCGGTCTGGGTGAAGGTTACAGATGCGATTCGGCGTATTCGGCCAGGATCGAACGTGGCACCCCTTGCAGGGTGATGTGCACCCCGTTGGGGAAATCCTTGAAGCGTTCAGTCAGGTACGTCAGCCCGGAGCTGGTCGCGGACAGGTAGGGGGTGTCGATCTGTGCCAGGTTGCCCAGGCACACCACTTTGGAGCCGGCACCGGCACGGGTGATGATGGTTTTCATCTGGTGCGGTGTGAGGTTCTGGCATTCGTCGATCAGGATCAGGCTCTGCTGGAAGCTGCGCCCGCGAATGTAGTTGAGGGATTTGAACTGCAACGGCACTTTGCTGAGGATGTAGTCGACGCTGCCATGGGTGCTTTCGTCATCCATGTGCAAGGCTTCGAGGTTATCGGTGATGGCGCCCAGCCAAGGCTCCATTTTTTCCGCTTCGGTGCCGGGCAGGAAGCCGATTTCCTGGTCCAGGCCTTGCACGCTGCGGGTGGCGATGATGCGGCGGTAGCGCTTGCTGACCATGGTCTGCTCGATGGCCGCGGCCAGCGCGAGGATGGTTTTACCCGAGCCTGCGGCACCGGACAGGTTGACCAGGTGGATGTCCGGATCAAGCAAGGCATACAGCGCCAGGCTCTGATAGATATCACGCGGCTTCAGGCCCCAGGCTTCCTGATGCAGCAGCGGTTCCTGGTGCAAGTCCAGGATCAGCAGCTTGTCTTCCTCGATCTCCTTGATCCAGCCGACGAAGCCCTGCTCGTCGATGATGAATTCGTTGATATGCACGGCTGGCAGATTGTCGATCAACTGCACCTGGTGCCAGGTACGACCGTGGTCCTGACGGGTCTCGACCTTGCTTACCCGGTCCCAGAAGGAGCCGCTCATGTTGTGGTAGCCATTAGGCAACAGCGACACGTCGTCGACCAACTGGTCGGTGCTGTAGTCCTCGGCCGCGATCCCACAGGCACGCGCCTTGAGGCGCATGTTGATGTCTTTGGTGACCAGCACCACGGGCTTCTTCGGCTCGCGTGCGTGCAGGTCGATCAACTGGTTGATGATCCTGTTGTCATTCAGGTGCTCAGGCAGAACGATGTGGGGTTCAGCCTGCTTGCTCATCAGAATTGACAGCAATCCCTTGGGTCCGCTCTTGCCCCGCTGGATCGGCACACCCTGCTCGACGTCCTCGGGTGAAGCATCACCCAGGGTCTTGTCGATCAGCCTGATGGCCTGGCGGCATTCGGCGGCAACGCTGTGATGCCCGCTCTTGAGCTTGTCGAGCTCCTCAAGCACGGTCATCGGGATCGCGACGTGGTGTTCTTCGAAGTTAAGCAGCGCGTTTGGATCGTGAATCAATACGTTGGTATCGAGTACATAAAGGATTGGCTGGTTGGAAGAAGAGCTACGTCCGTGATCATCCATACTCGGTCACCTTTGTCAGAGCCAGTGGACGCAATACCTGGGCGGTGCTGCGCCTCGAAGTGACTACCGAATACACCTGCGGGGACTCAAGTGTTCTGCCTACATGCGGGGTCTTGGGAGACGCCACCTGTGTTGCAGGTTTCGGCGGTCTGTCTTCGTAATACTCCAAAACCCATGACAGAAAAAAGCACTTTGACGCTTTTTTGAAGTTTATTTTGCAGAGTGACGAAAAGCCCTTGGCGGACTGCCATCACTTGTTTACAGTCGGAGATCAACCTGCAGCAAAACCCCCTCAAAAATCGCCTTTTACCCAATGTTTCCGGGCTTTGGCGGTTTTCAGCGAAATCCTTCCTGACAGTCTTCCCAACCGATCCCGCTTTGCGCCGTTTGCGTGATCAGCCAGGGCAACGCCGTTTTCACCCCTTCCTGTTTCACATTGAAATTGATCACCCCATGGCGCCACAGCAGCATCAGGGTCAACACCCTTTGCGCACTCTGGCTGCCCTTGAGCTTGCCGGCACCATCGTGGGCATCGATGTCCCACAGGGCGACCTGCAGCCCCTGGGCCTTGAAGAAAGCGCCGGCGTCGGCGCGACGCTGGCCGTCGGGCGGGCGAAACAGGGGGACGAAGTTCTCCGGCAGTTTGTTCTTGGCCAGCTCGACGCTGCGGCGTACCGAGTCCTGCCAATCCTGCCAATGGCTGTGGGAGCGAAACTCCCAGCCCTGGACACCGACGCACTGGGTTGACCAGGTTGCTTGCAGACGGGTCCCCGGGCGCTCGCCCAGGCGCGCCTGGAGGTCCTTGCCGAGCACGAAGAACGTGCCGCTGAGGTTGGCCTTGCGCAAGTACTCGGCAACCCAGTCGGTATTGTCCGGCACGGCATTGGCGGCGCTGTCGAACGTCAACAGGAACAGCCGGTCGTGCATCGCGTCGCCATTGCGCTCATAGTCTCCAAAATGATCGACTTCACTGCTGGTTTGCGGAAACAGCGCCGCCTTGCGCAGTTGCTCATCCAGGTACTGGGTGTGGAACAGGCGACTCGGTTCGGCCCAGCGTATGTAGTAGCTGTCTTCGCTGAGCTGGAACTTGCCCGCCTGCTCGCGCAAGGTGGCCATGTCCTCGACCAGGAAACAGAAGGAGGCGTCCTGGTCGCAGCTCTGTTGCGCGAAGTTGTAGTTGGCCAACAGGCGTTGCCATAGACGCTGGCGAACACGATTGACCGACTCCAGGTTGATCGTGCGCAGGCCCAGGCGTTGCGCCAGTGCCGCTTCGTCCAGGGACTCACTGGCCAGCAGAGCACGGGCGAACATGAGGATTTCGGCACGCGACGCGACATCGAACAGGGTCGGGTTGTCGAGTTTTTCCGGCCAGGTGCTGCGATCCAGCGTGGCCACTTCACCCGGCGCCGCCATGACGCCGAAGCTCAGCAGCCAGGCGCTGAGCAGAAAAACGATACGCAATGGGATGTCTCCATAACAAAACCCGGGCGGCACTATATCGCGGGAAGATCAAAAGATCGCAGCCTCGCTTCGCTCGACAGCTCCTACAGGAATGCATGTTCCGATTTCACGCCAACGCGGTCCCGTAGGAGCTGTCTCGCGAAGCGAGGCTGCGATCTTGTCCCATGACACCACCGATCACCTATCACACCCATAGCTGGAGTCAACGATGACAACCCCCTAGAATCGCCGCCACGATTAAAGGAGACGACTTCATGCTGATGGTGATTTCCCCCGCCAAGACCCTTGATTACGAAACACCGCCGGCGACCCAGCGCTTCACCCAGCCGCAGTACCTTGACCATTCGCAGGAACTGATCCAGCAATTGCGCGAGCTGACCCCGGCGCAGATCAGCGAGTTGATGCACGTTTCCGACAAAATCGGCGGGCTCAACGCCGCCCGCTTTGGCAGTTGGACACCCGCCTTTACCCCGGCCAACGCCAAGCAGGCTTTGCTGGCCTTCAAAGGCGACGTCTACACCGGGCTCAATGCACAAACCTTCAGCGAAGCCGACTTCGACTACGCCCAGCAACATCTACGCATGCTTTCCGGCCTGTATGGCCTGCTGCGCCCCCTGGACCTTATGCAACCGTACCGCCTGGAAATGGGCACCAAACTGGCCAACGCCCGGGGCAAGGACCTGTATGCCTTCTGGGGCACGCGTATCAGCGAGTGGCTGAACGAAGCCCTGGCCGATCAGGGCGATGACGTCCTGCTCAACCTGGCCTCCAACGAGTATTTCTCGGCGGTCAAGCGCAGCGCCTTGAAGGCACGCATCATCAACACCGACTTCAAGGACCTGAAGAACGGTCAGTACAAGATCATCAGCTTCTACGCGAAAAAGGCCCGGGGCATGATGAGCCGCTTCATCATCGAAGAGCGCATCAACGATCCGGCAGACTTGAAAGAGTTTGACGTTGAAGGCTATCGGTACAGTGCCGAACAGTCTAAACCAGACAGTCTGGTGTTCCTGCGCGACCACACTTCAGAGTAAGCAACTGATCGGTGCGCGACTTCCTGAACAGTCGCGCACCGATGCCTGATCGTCCGACAATCCCCCGCCCCATTCGTCGATCCTTTGACGCCAAAAAACCAACAGTCGATTTGCTAACTTTTGTTTCACTGGACGTCAGTGATTTTTTTTGTAGTGGCACTGAAATTTTTTCTCAGTAGTGGCACAAAACTATTAGACCGGACACTGAGCCAATATATAAAGGGCCAAACCGCAAGTGCTATCAATATGAGAGCAGTGCCATCTTTCTCAATATTTCAAGAAATTTCAGAATTCGCGATGGGTGGGCTGGAACTATGTCCAAATGCGTAGCTCATACCACCTGTAACGAATCTCTCAATGCGTGTACGAGATAACTTACGCAGAGAAGAGATCCACACAGCCAAGTTGTCATATTAACTTTGGCAGACTGATCTCTGATTTGGGCAACACATTAAGGACTGGAGATACGCATATCACTATCCCTTACAAGGCCAAGGCTGCGCCCCCTATAAACGTGCTTCCCTGAGCACCCAACCGCTTGATTTACAGGCCTCATGGCCTGGCTTTGAGCGCGCAAGACCTTTGCCCATTGTCTTCTGACTGGAAGACCGGCTGCATGGCAAGGCACATCAGAATAATAAGGCCTAGTTGCGCACATTTTGAGTGAACTGTTTAGACACTCGAAACTTTGAATGCCTGCACGCGACACTGTGGCGCCTATAAGCCGTAGTTGCCCGTGCACTATGACCGCTGAACACCCTTAACTTCGGCCAATTAATGGCTTGATGAAAACAGGCTTGATAATAGAGAGGTAATTGCGATGCGCATCAGCATATTTGGTTTGGGTTACGTTGGCGCAGTGTGCGCCGGTTGCCTGTCTGCACGGGGCCATGACGTCGTTGGCGTCGATGTTGCCAAAGACAAGATCGATATGATCAACGCCGGCAAATCGCCGATCGTTGAACCGGGCCTGGGCGAACTTCTGGCGCAGGGAATCGAGACTGGCCGTCTGCGCGGCACGACCAACTTCGCCGAGGCGATTCGCGATACCGACCTGTCGATGATTTGCGTCGGCACGCCGAGCAAGAAGAACGGCGATCTGGAACTGAACTACATCGAGGCCGTGTGCCGCGAGATCGGTTTTGTCCTGCGCGACAAGACTACCCGTCACACTATCGTGGTCCGCAGCACCGTTCTGCCGGGCACCGTGGCAAACGTTGTCATCCCGATTCTCGAAGACTGCTCCGGCAAGAAGGCCGGTGTCGATTTCGGTGTCGCGGTCAACCCTGAGTTCCTGCGCGAAAGCACCGCGATCGCCGACTACGACCAGCCGCCAATGACCGTCATCGGCGAGTTCGACAAGGCCTCGGGCGACGTTCTGCAATCGCTGTACGAAGAACTCGACGCGCCGATCATCCGCAAGGACATCGCCGTTGCCGAAATGATCAAGTACACCTGCAACGTGTGGCACGCCACCAAAGTGACCTTCGCCAACGAGATCGGCAACATCGCCAAGGCCGTCGGCGTCGATGGTCGTGAAGTGATGGACGTGGTTTGCCAGGACAAGACCCTGAACCTGTCCCAGTACTACATGCGCCCAGGCTTCGCCTTCGGCGGCTCTTGCCTGCCCAAGGACGTGCGTGCCCTGACCTACCGCGCCGGTTCCCTGGACGTCGAAGCACCGCTGCTCAACTCGCTGATGCGCAGTAACGAGTCCCAGGTGCAGAACGCCTTCAACATCGTCTCCAGCCACGACAAACGCAAAGTCGCGCTGCTGGGACTGAGCTTCAAGGCCGGCACCGACGACCTGCGCGAGAGCCCATTGGTTGACCTGGCAGAAATGCTGATCGGCAAGGGCTACGACCTGAGCATCTACGACAGCAACGTCGAGTACGCCCGTGTTCACGGTGCGAACAAGGACTACATCGAGTCGAAGATCCCGCACGTCTCGTCCTTGCTCAATTCCGACTTCGACGCGGTGATCAACAACTCCGACGTGATCATCCTCGGCAACCGTGACGAGAAATTCCGCGCCCTGGTGCAGGACGTCCCGCACGGCAAGCAAGTGATCGACCTGGTCGGCTTCATGTCCAAGGCCACCACCGAGGCTGGCCGGGCTGAAGGCATTTGCTGGTAACCGGCGGGTTGTAAGCGCTTCAAGCTGATCGCCAGCAAGCCGGCTCCTACAGATCACCGCAAATCTGTAGGAGCTGGCTTGCCAGCGATGGCGTACCTGAGATCGCCATCGCCGACAAGCCGGCTCCTACGGGGCGCGAGACTTGCAACTGACTTTAGGATTTCGATTATGCACAGGCTAAAGCACGGCCTACTCCAGGCCGCCGGTTGGCTGTTTTATCTAAGTTTACTGATGGGCATCGCCATGGCGCTGCCTGTGTCCACGTTCGACTCCGAGTCGAAGGACTTCATTTTCCTGATCGGTATCGTCGGTATCTGGCGCTACTCGATGGGTGCCACGCACTTCCTGCGCGGCATGCTGTTCCTGTACGTGGTCTACCCGCACCTGCGGCGCAAAGTGCGCAAGCTGGGCAAGGCGGCGGACCCGTCCCACGTATTTTTGATGGTGACCAGTTTCCGTATCGACGCCCTGACCACCGCGCAGGTCTACAGCTCAGTGATCCGCGAAGCGATCGACTGCGAGTTGCCGACCACCGTGGTCTGCTCCATCGTCGAAATGTCCGATGAACTGCTGGTCAAGAGCCTGTGGAGCCGGATGAATCCGCCTGCCCGGGTGAAGCTCGACTTCGTGCGCATTCCCGGCACAGGCAAGCGCGATGGCCTGGCTTTCGGTTTCCGCGCCATCTCCCGTCACCTGCCGGACGACCGCGCCGTGGTGGCCGTGATCGATGGCGATACCGTGCTCGGCGAAGGCGTCGTGCGCAAGACCGTGCCGTGGTTCCAGCTGTTCGGCAACGTCGGTGGCCTGACCACCAACGAATTCTGCGAAGTGCGCGGCGGCTACATCATGAGCGAATGGCACAAGCTGCGTTTCGCCCAGCGTCACATCAACATGTGCTCGATGGCCCTGTCCAAGCGCGTGCTGACCATGACCGGGCGGATGTCGGTATTCCGTGCCACCGTGGTCACCAACCCGGAATTCATCGCCGACGTGGAAAGCGACTCGCTGCAACACTGGCGCCTGGGTCGTTTCAAGTTCCTCACCGGCGACGACAAGTCCAGCTGGTTCAGCCTGATGCGCCTGGGCTACGACACCTTCTACGTGCCTGATGCCGCGATCAACACCGTCGAGCATCCGCCGGAAAAGAGCTTTATCAAGGCCAGTCGCAAGCTGATGTTCCGCTGGTACGGCAACAACCTGCGGCAGAACTCCCGCGCACTCGGCCTGGGGGTCAAGCGCCTCGGTGCGTTCACATCCGTAGTGCTGTTCGATCAGCGCGTGTCGATGTGGACCTCGCTGCTGGGCCTGACCGTGGCGTTGATCGCCAGCTTCAAGTACGGCACCGCGTTCATCCTGGTGTACCTGCTGTGGATCGGCATCACCCGCCTGATCCTGACCCTGCTGCTGTCGTGCTCCGGCCACCGGATCGGTCCAGCCTACCCAGCGATTCTCTATTACAACCAGATCGTTGGCGCACTGGTGAAGATCTACGTGTTCTTCCGCCTCGACCAACAGTCCTGGACTCGCCAGCCCACTGCCCTGACCCGTGATCTCGCCAGCTTTCAACGTTGGTTCAACACCTGGTCGTCTCGGACCATGACCTTCTCCGCCGGCAGCATCTTTGTCGCCGTGCTGCTGATGATGGTCTGACCGCCCCCTTTTTGAATTAACCAGGAAATCGCCTTTATGAATACCGCCGTCAACGCCAACGTAGTGCACGAATCCGAAGCCCAGCGCCAACACGCACGGGTGAAAATCCCGGCCAAGCTGCGTTTCTTCGGCCCTGACCGGACCCCGGTCGAGGCGCGAGTGATCGACCTTTCCGCCGGTGGCCTGGCCTTCAACGCCGGGCAACTGCCACTGAAAGTCGGCGACAAGTACAAGGCCCGTCTGCAATTCGTCATCGACAACCTTGGCCTGGCCATGGACGTGGAATTGCAGGTGCGCTCCTTTGACCGCGAGACCGGTCGCACCGGTTGCCAGTTCCAGAACCTGGAGCCGCAAGACATTTCGACCTTGCGCCACCTGATCACTTCGCACCTGGCCGGCGACATCGTCACCATCGGCGAAGTGCTGGCGACCCTGCAGCGCGACAACTTCACCAAGGCGCGCAAGAACAAGGATGGCGGCCACGGCATGACCCCGTTCGGGCGCATGAAAGCGGTGACCTTCAGCCTGGGGATTTTCGTCGTCGGCCTGGCGGCGTTCGGCTTCATCTTCAAGTCGGTGTACGGCATGTACTTTGTCAGCCACGCCCAGGCGGGCATTGTCAGCGTGCCGGGCGTGAACATCACCATGCCCCGCGACGGCACCGTGCAGAGCCTGGTGAAAGCTGATGGCGTTGCCGCCAAAGGCGCGCCGCTGGCAACCTTCAGCACCAGCATGCTCGACGTGCTCAAAGGTCACCTGGAAGACGATCAACTGGCCCCGGCCAAGGTTGCAGAACTCTTCGGCAAGCAAATGACTGGCACCCTGACGTCGCCGTGCGATTGCACCGTGGCCCAGCAAATGGTGTCCAACGGTCAATACGCCAGCAAGGGTGACGTGATCTTCCAGCTGGTGCCACGCAACACCGAAGCCAACGTCGAGGCGCGCTTCTCCTATCGCCAGTTCAGCGACGTATTGCCGGGCACCCCGGTGCGCTTCCAGATCGCCGGCGAAGACAAGACCCGCACCGGCAAAATCGTCAGCAGCACCAGCCTGAAAAGCGCTGACCTGTCCTCTGACATCCGCGTACTGATCCAGCCTGACGAAGCCCTGGGTAGCAACCTGGCCGGCCGTCCCGTGGAAGTTAACAGCGACCGTGGCCCTAACCTGAACTGGCTGATCGACAAAGCCATGGCTGCTGGTCTGTAACCGGAGGACATGCCTGTGACGATTCCACCAATCCTCAGAACACCAAAAGCCCTGTGGGAGCGAGCCTGCTCGCGAAGGGCTCAGCGCGGTCTGTCTGATGCACCAAGTGGTCTGCTTCGCGAGCAGGCTCGCTCCCACATGGGATCTCTGTGCGCAGTAGCATTGGCAGTCAGCCTGGCGGGTTGCGCCGGCCTGCCCGACCAGCGCCTGGCCAACGAAGCGCTCAAGCGTGGCGATACCGCCACCGCGGCGGCGAACTACCAGCAACTGGCGGACCTGGGCTACAGCGAAGCCCAAGTCGGCCTGGCCGACATCCAGGTCGACAGCCGTGACCCGGCGCAGATGAAACAGGCCGAGGCGACTTACCGCGCCGCCGCCAGTGTTTCACCGCGCGCCCAGGCACGTCTGGGTCGCCTGTTGGTGGCCAAGCCTGGTTCAACCGAAGCTGAACAGCACGAAGCCGAAGGTCTGTTGAAAAAGGCATCGGCCGCCGGTGAAGGCAACACCCTGATCCCATTGGCGATGCTGTATCTGCAATATCCGCACAGCTTCCCCAACGTCAATGCGCAACAGCAGATCAGCCAATGGCGCGCCGAAGGCAAGCCGGAAGCGGGTCTGGCGCAGGTGCTGCTCTATCGCACCCAGGGCACCTACGACCAGCATCTCGATGAAGTCGAAACGGTCTGCAAAGCCGCGCTCAACACCACCGACATCTGCTACGTCGAACTGGCCACGGTCTACCAGAAACAAGGTAAACCGGAAAAACAGGCCGAGCTGATCAAGCAGATGCAGGCGGCGCACAGTCGCGGCACCGTCTCCGCCCAGCGGGTGGACAGTGTGGCTCGCGTGCTCGGCGATGCGAGCCTGGGCAAGACCGACGAAAAAACCGCGCAGTCGCTGCTCGAAGAGATCGCCCCCGGCTACCCCGCTTCCTGGGTCAGCCTGGCGCAACTGCTCTACGACTTCCCGGAACTGGGCGATGTCGACCAGATGATGAAGTACCTGGACAACGGCCGCGCCGCTGACCAACCGCGCGCCGAGCTGCTGCTGGGCAAGCTCTACTACGAAGGCAAGATGGTCCCGCCCGACGCCAAGGTCGCCGAGGAGCACTTCCAGAAAGCAGTCGGCCGCGAAGTCGCCGCCGATTACTACCTCGGCCAGATCTATCGCCGTGGCTACCTGGGCAAGGTCTACCCGCAGAAGGCCCTCGACCACCTGCTGACCGCTGCGCGCAATGGCCAGAACAGTGCCGACTTCGCCATCGCCCAACTGTTTTCCCAAGGCAAAGGCACCAAGCCTGACCCGCTCAATGCCTACGTGTTCAGCCAACTGGCCAAAGCCCAGAACACCCCGCAAGCCACCGAGCTTGCACAAACCCTCGAAGCCCAACTGCCACCTGCGCAGCTGGCCGAGGCCCAACGCCTGTTGAAACAGGAACAGTCCGTTCGCGGCAACTTGAGCCAGAACACGCTGCAACTGCACGCCCTGCAAGAAGAAGACGGCGAGGAATCCCTATGAAGTTGAATCCATTCATGAAGGCCGGTATCGGCCTGACGTTCGCGCTGATCTGGTCCTGCCCGACACTGGCCGCGATGACTGAAGAAACCAAGAACTACGGCCTGGACGTGAAAATCACCGGCCAGTCCGAGGACGACCGCGACCTTGGTACCCAGAGCGGCGGCGACGTCAACGGCCTGGGCCTCGATCTGCGCCCGTGGGTCTATGGCGAGAGTGGCGCGTGGAGCGCGTATGCCATGGGCCAGGCCGTGACGTCGACGGACATCATCGAGACCGACACCTTGCAGGAGTCCGCCAGCGATGGCACGCAGAATACCGACAACAGCGACCGCAAAACCAAGAAGAACTACCTGGCGATGCGCGAGTTCTGGGTCGGCTACAGCGGCTTCACGCCCTACCCCGGCGAGATCCTCAAACTCGGTCGCCAGCGTCTGAACAACGATGACGGTCAATGGCGTGACACCAACATCGAAGCCCTGAACTGGACCTTCGACACCACGCTGTTGCGCGCCAACGCCGGTATCGCCGAACGCTTCAGCGAGTACCGTACCGATCTCAAGGAACTGGCACCCAAGGACAAGGACCGCCTGCACGCCTACGCCGATGCCGAATACCAGTGGACACCAGGTCATTGGGCCGGCATCCGCGGTCATCACACCCACGATGACGGCAAGCTGGACTACGCGCAGCCAGGGGTTCCCAGTGATTCGCTGGACAAGAAACAGAACGGCGACATCAGCTGGCTGGGCCTGCAGGCCAACAGCGACGCCTATAACTGGCGCAACACCAACACCTTCAACTACTGGGGCAGCATCACCGGCATGAGTGGCGACCGCGATACGGTCAACCCGCTGAATGCCGATGGAACCGCCCCCGCGCAACCCAAGAGCAGCGGCAATGTCGATGGCTGGGCTACCGACCTCGGCGTACGCCTGCGCCTGGATCCGCAATGGCAGGTCGGTGCCGCCTACGCCCGTGCCAGCGCCGATTACGAACAGAACGGCCTGGAAAGCAACCGCTCGAACTACACCGGTACCCGCTCGCGGGTGCACCGTTTCGGCGAAGCCTTCCGTGGCGAAATGAACAACATGCAATCGGCCACGCTGTTCGGTTCATGGATGCTCAACGACGAATACGACGCCAGCCTGATCTACCACAAATTCTGGCGTGTCGACGGTAACAAGCCGATCACCAGCGACGGCATTGACGCGGTGCAGAACAACACCGACGACGTTACCGGCGCCGTACTGTCCAGCACCTCCCTGCCGCTCAACGATGGCGACAAAGACCTCGGCCAGGAAATGGATCTGGTCGTCACCAAGTACTTCAAGCAAGGCCTGTTGCCGGCGGCGTTGAGCCAGAAGATCGATGAACCTTCGGCCCTGGTGCGCTTTCGCGGCGGTGTGTTCAAACCGGGCGATGCCTATGGCAAAGAAGTCGATTCGTACATGCACCGCGCGTTCATCGACGTGGTCTGGCGCTTCTGATGCACATTGCGAAGGGAGTCTCCCAGATGAATCATCAAGCCATGAAAGGCTCGATCAGCCTGTTGGCCGGCGCGTTGCTACTGGCCAGCGCGGCCAGCTTCGCCAACGCAGCGCAGGCCAATGTGGAGTCGGCGGCGCCTCAAGCAACCAAGTCGGCCACCATGGCCAAGGGACTGCAACACGCCAGGACCTACACCGTCAGCAGCGCGCCGGTCGCGCCGCTGGAGTTGGCCAAGCCTAAACTGCCGGACACCTCGGGCTACACCGCCGAGGCGATCGCCGCGAAAATCGTGCGCAAAAAGGTCGGCAAGATCAGCGTGCGCCGGATGATGCAAGAGAACGCCCTGAAGGACTTCATCGGTGGCGACAACAAGATGGCCGAGTGGGTGGTGCGTCAGCACGGCATCCCACAGGCGATCTTCGTCGACGACGGCTACATGAACCTCAAGGACCTGGCCAAGAAGCTGCCCAAGCAGTACCTCAGCGAAACTTCGCCGGGCGTATTCCTGGCCAGATTGCCGATCGTCGTGGGTGAGAAAGGCATCCTGGAAATCGACCAACAGACCCAGGAACTGCGCCTGTCCCAGGAGGCCGGGTCGTTCCTGGTCAACGACGGCCAGTTGTTCGTGCGCGATACCAAGGTCACTGGCTGGAGCGAGAAGGCGAACGGCCCGGCGGCCTTCAAGTCGCCCAAGGAATTCCGCCCGTTCCTGCTGGCCTGGGGTGGCACCGAGACTTACATCGCCAACAGCAAGATGGCCAGTTTCGGCTACGCCAACAGTAAGTCCTACGGTGTGAGTATTTCCCAGTACACGCCGAACATGGCCAAGGTGCTCAAGCGCCCTGAACCGACCGGCTGGATCATCGGTTCCGAGTTCTCGGACATGTGGTACGGCTTCTACTGCTACGAAACCCGCGATTTCGTGGTCAAGGGCAACACCTACAAGGACAACATCGTCTACGGCATTGACCCGCATGACCGTTCCCACGGCCTGATCATTGCCGACAACACGGTGCATGGCACAAAGAAGAAGCACGGGATCATCATTTCCCGTGAGGTCAACGACAGCTTCATCTTCAACAACCGCAGCTACGACAACAAGTTGTCGGGCATCGTGATCGACCGTAACAGCATCAACAACCTGATCGCCTACAACGAGATCTACCAGAACCACACCGACGGGATCACCCTCTACGAGAGTGGCGACAACCTGCTGTGGGGCAACAAGGTGTTCAGCAACCGTCGCCACGGCATCCGCGTGCGTAACAGCGTGAACATCCGCCTCTACGAAAACGTTGCCATGGCCAACGGCCTGACCGGCGTCTACGGCCACATCAAGGACCTGAGCGACACCGACCGGGACATCAAGCTCGACCCGTTCGACGCCCAGGTGTCGCTGATCGTGGTCGGCGGCGAACTGGCGGCCAATGGCAGCGGCCCGCTGTCCATCGACTCGCCGTTGAGCGTCGAGTTGTATCGCGTGTCCATGCTCGCGCCGAGCAAAACCAGCGGCATCAGCTTCACGGGGATTCTTGGCGAACGCCAGGATGAAATTCTCGACCTGCTGGTGCGCCAGCAGAAAGCCGTGCTGATCGACCCTGTCGAACGCCAGACCGAAATGCGGGACTGAGGATAATTTTATGCACTCACACTTGATCAAATTACTCAGCCTGTCGGCCCTGACCGCCGGCATTCTCGCTGCCAGCGGCGGTGTACGAGCAGACGAAGCTGCCGGTAGCGTAAGTCCACCGAAATTCAGCGCAGAACCGTGCTGCAGCCTGTGCCCCGCGGCCCACGATCCGAAAAACTACACCACGCGCTACCAGCAGAACTTCACCACCTTGGTGCAGGCTCAAGGCGACTGGCTGTTCCGTACCCAGGAAGACCTGCGTACCGAATTCGACACCACGCCCGCCGGCTACAAGCGCATGAAGCAACTGCACGATGCGTTCAAGAGCAAAGGCGTGGAACTCGTCGTGGTTTATCAGCCCACCCGTGGCCTGGTGAACCGCAACAAGTTGAATCCGGCAGAGAAAGCCAGCTTCGATTTCGACAAGGCACTGAAGAACTACAAGACCATGCTCGGGCGTTTCGCGCAGATGGGCTACGTGGTGCCGGACCTGTCGCCGCTGACCAACGAACAGTTGCCGGAGACCCTGCCCGCCCACGACTTCTACTTCCGTGGCGACCAGCACTGGACGCCTTACGGCGCGCAGCGCACGGCGAAAATCGTGGCCGAAAAGGTCAAGCAGATCCCGGCCTTCGCCGACATTCCCAAGCGTGAATTCGAGACCCACAAGTCGGGTCGCATGGGCAAGAACGGAACGTTGCATAACATGGCCGGTCAACTCTGTGGCACCAGCTATGCGGTCCAGTACATGGATCAATTCACCACCGAACCCAAGGGTGAAGCAGGCGATGGCGATCTGTTCGGCGAATCCGGCAATCCGCAGATCACCCTGGTCGGCACCAGTCACAGCGGCAAGAACTACAACTTCTCCGGTTTCCTCGAAGAAGCCATCGGCGCCGATGTGCTCAACGTAGCCTTCCCCGGCGGCGGCCTCGAAGGTTCGATGCTGCAGTACCTGGGCAGCGATGAGTTCCAGAAGAACCCGCCGAAGATTCTCATCTGGGAATTCTCGCCGCTCTACCGCCTCGACCAGGAAACCATCTACCGCCAGATGATGGCGTTGCTGGACAACGGTTGCGAAGGCAAGGATGCGCAGCTGTCCGGCAGCGCCACCCTGAAACCGGGCAAGAACGAACTGATGGTCAACAGCAAAAACCTGAACCTGCAAAACAGCGGTCACCAGGTCGACATCCGCTTCGCCGACACCTCGGTGAAAACCCTGCAAGCCACCCTCTGGTACATGAACGGGCGCCACGAGGACATCAAGATCGAAAAACCGGAAACTTCCGACACCGACGGGCGTTTCGCCTTCGAGTTGCGCACGGACGAAGACTGGGCCTCGCAGAATCTGCTGGCCGTCGAAATCCAGGGCCCTGAAAAAGCGGGCGGCGCGCCACAGAAAGTCGAAGCGAAAATCTGCAAACGCAACGTATTCCCGGACGCTGGGCAACGTACCGCTTCAGCCGGGCAATGAGGTCTGCTATGCGAAATCCGAACTTGAAAAAACTGTTGGCGCCAACGCTTTTGAGCCTGGCGATGTTCGCCGGCGCGACTCAAGCCGCGGCGCCATTGCGTCCGCCGCAGGGTTACTTCGCGCCCATCGAGAAAGTCAAAGCCGGCGACAAGAGCGAAGGCTGTGATGCGATGCCGACGCCGTACACCGGCTCGCTGCAATTTCGCAGCAAGTACGAAGGCTCGGACAAGGCGCGTTCAACACTGAACGTGCAATCGGAAAAAGCCTTTCGTGAAAGCACCGCGGACATCACCAAGATAGAGCGCGGCACCAGCAAGCGCGTCATGCAGTTCATGCGCGACGGTCGCCCGGAACAGCTGGAATGCACGCTGAACTGGTTGACGGCGTGGGCCAAGGCGGATGCCTTGATGTCCAAGGACTTCAACCACACCGGCAAGTCCATGCGCAAATGGGCATTGGGCAGCATGGCGTCTTCGTACATCCGCCTGAAATTCTCCGACTCCCATCCGCTGGCCAACCATCAGCAGGAGTCGCAGCTGATTGAGGCCTGGTTCAGCAAGATGGCCGATCAGGTGGTCAGCGACTGGGACAACCTGCCGCTGGAAAAAACCAACAACCACTCGTACTGGGCAGCCTGGTCGGTGATGGCAACGTCCGTCGCCACCAACCGCCGCGACCTGTTCGACTGGGCCGTCAAGGAATACAAGGTCGGCGTCAATCAGGTCGACGCCCAGGGCTTCTTGCCCAACGAACTCAAGCGCCAGCAACGGGCGCTGGCCTATCACAACTACGCCCTGCCGCCGCTGGCGATGATCGCCAGTTTCGCCCAGGTCAACGGCGTGGACCTGCGCCAGGAAAACAACGGCGCGCTCAAGCGCCTGGGTGATCGCGTGCTGGCCGGGGTGAAAGATCCTGACGAGTTCGAAGAAAAGAACGGCAAGGAACAGGACATGACCGACCTGAAGGTCGACTCGAAATTCGCCTGGCTCGAACCGTTCTGCACGCTCTACACCTGCTCGCCGGATGTGCTGGAGAAGAAGCACAAGATGCAGCCGTTCAAGACCTTCCGCCTCGGCGGTGACCTGACCAAGGTCTACGACCCGGCCAATGAAAAAGGTAAAGGTTCCTGAAACCTGTAGGAGCCGGCTTGCTGGCGATTGGGACAACACGGTGTACCTGACACACCGCCATCGCTGGCAAGCCAGCTCCTACAGGGAATCGTGGCGGTTTTGAATGCAATACACCCCTCGGATTTTCGTGGGGGGTTTGGGGGGGCCGTTGGCCCTTGAATGTAGTTTCAGACAAGGAGAGATCGGGATGGTGTTTTCATCCAACGTGTTCCTGTTTTTGTTCTTGCCGATCTTTCTCGGCTTGTACTACTTGAGCGGGCAACGCTATCGCAATTTGCTGCTGCTGATTGCCAGCTATGTGTTCTACGCCTGGTGGCGTGTGGACTTCCTCGCACTGTTCGCGGCGGTCACGCTGTGGAACTACTGGATCGGCCTGAAAGTCGGTGCCGCCGGCGTCAGGACCAAACCGGCGCAGCGCTGGCTGCTGCTGGGCGTTGCCGTCGACCTGTGTATCCTCGGCTACTTCAAGTACGCCAACTTCGGCGTCGACAGCATCAACGCCATGATGACCTCGGTCGGTCTTGAGCCATTCATCCTGACCCACGTGCTGCTGCCGATCGGTATCTCGTTCTACATCTTCGAGTCCATCAGCTACATCATCGACGTCTACCGTGGCGATACCCCGGCGACCCGCAACCTGATCGACTTCGCAGCGTTCGTGGCGATCTTCCCGCACCTGATCGCCGGTCCCGTGTTGCGTTTTCGCGACCTGGCCGACCAGTTCAACAACCGCACCCACACCCTCGACAAGTTCTCCGAGGGCTGCACGCGGTTCATGCAGGGTTTCATCAAGAAGGTCTTCATCGCCGACACCCTCGCGGTGGTGGCTGACCATTGCTTCGCCCTGCAAAACCCGACCACGGGTGATGCCTGGCTCGGCGCCCTGGCCTACACCGCGCAGCTGTACTTCGACTTCTCCGGCTACAGCGACATGGCCATCGGCCTGGGCTTGATGATGGGTTTCCGCTTCATGGAAAACTTCAAGCAGCCGTACATCAGCCAGTCGATCACCGAGTTCTGGCGCCGCTGGCACATCAGCCTGTCGACCTGGCTGCGTGACTACCTGTACATCACCCTGGGCGGTAACCGCAAAGGCACGCTGACCACCTATCGCAACCTGTTCCTGACCATGCTGCTCGGTGGCCTGTGGCACGGTGCGAACATCACCTACATCGTCTGGGGTGCGTGGCACGGCATGTGGCTGGCAATCGAGAAAGCCATCGGCCTGAACACCTCGCCGCGCAGCTTCAACCCGATCCGCTGGGCACTGACCTTCCTGCTGGTGGTGATGGGCTGGGTGATCTTCCGTGCGGAAAACCTGCACGTTGCCGGACGCATGTACGGCGCGATGTTCAGCTTCGGCGAATGGTCGCTGTCGGAACTCAACCAGGCCAGCCTCACTGGCTTGCAGATCGCCACGCTGGTGGTGGCTTACGTGACCCTGGCGTTCTTCGGCCTGCGCGATTTCTACAGCAATCAGCCACAGGTCAAGACCAAGCCTGCGGTGAACGTCGATGCAGACGGTCCGGCCGCCGCAACAGCCGGCACGATCAAGGCCGTGCCTGGGGATAACCCGGCCAGCATCCACCAGCCTGGCTACACCGTCGGCGTCGAAGCCCAGGTGCAACCGGCCTACTGGACCGCTGATTGGTCTCGTTACGCAATGCGTGCCCTGGTGCTGCTGCTGTTCATCGCCTCGATTCTCAAACTCTCGGCGCAAAGCTTCTCGCCGTTCCTTTACTTCCAGTTCTGAGGGATCTGACCATGACCCGCTCATTACGCATCTTCTACATCGCCCTGTTCCTGGTGACGCTGCTGGCCTTGGGCCTGTGGTCGGTCCGCAGCTTCCTCGGCTTCAGTACCAACGCCGATGCGACGGTGCTCAACGGCCGCTGGACCAAAGCCGTGGAGACACACTACGACGAGGAATTCCCGATCAAGCGCCTGGGCACCAACCTCTGGGCCGCGCTGGATTTCAAACTGTTCAACGAAGGTCGTCCGGGCGTTGTGCTCGGTCGCGACCAGTGGCTGTACAGCGATGAAGAATTCCATCCGGTCGTCAACGAAGAGCTGAACCTGCAAGGCAACTACGCGCTGGTCGAAGGCGTGCGTCAGACCCTGAAGGACAAAGGCGTGAAACTGGTGATGGCGGTGGTTCCGGCCAAGGTGCGCCTGTACCCGGAACACCTGGGTGAGGCGAAACCGGCCAGCATCCACGCCAACCTCTACCAGGACTTCCACAAGCGCCTGGCCGCTGACCGCATCCTTGCCCCTGATTTGCTGGGCCCCTTGCAAGCGGCCAAAAACGACGGCAAGCAAGTGTTCCTGCGTACCGACACCCACTGGACCCCGGAAGGCGCCGAGGTTGCCGCCGATCGCCTGGCCAAGACCATTGCCGACAAGTACCCGCTGAGCGGCGAACCGCAAGACTTCGTCACCGAGCCTGCGGAAAAAATCACCCACAAAGGCGACCTGCGCCTGTTCCTGCCGCTGGACCCGCTGTTCGAAAACCTGATGCCGGCGCAAGAGCCTTTGCAGAAGCGCAACACCGTTGCCGCGCAAGACCAGCCGGCTGGTGACGATGCCCTGTTCGCCAACACCGAAGTACCGGTTGCGTTGATCGGCACCAGCTACAGCGCCAACCCGAACTGGAACTTCGTCGGCGCCCTGAAACAAGCCCTGCGCAGCGACGTGGTCAGTTACGCCGAAGACGGCCACGGCCCGATCCTGCCGATGCTCAGCTACCTCAAGAGCGACGCATTCAAGAACAGCCCGCCACAAGTGCTGATCTGGGAATTTCCTGAACGTTATCTGCCTGTGAACAACGAAATCGGCGACGCCGACCCGCAGTGGGTCGCAGAGCTTAAACAAGCCGGTGCCCGCCAACAAAACGTAGCCGCAAACACTAAATCCGAGACGCCCGACCGGGCGCAAAACTGAAAGAGAGAGGTAATACCATGACTTTCAAGACTACTCCTCGCCGTCTCGCCAAGACTTTTGCTCTGGTTGCTGGTATGAGCGTGCTTTCGATGCAAGCGTTCGCCGCTGGCGACGCCGCGCTGTACGGCCCGACCGCACCGAAAGGCTCGTCCTTCGTGCGCATCTACAACGCCAGTAACGCCGAAGTCAGCGCCACCGTCGGCAGCACCAACCTGAGCGATGTTGCGCCACTGTCCAGCAGCGACTTCAGCTTCATGCCGGGCGGTGACTACAGCGCCAAGGTCGGCAGCCAGACGCTGCCGGTGAAACTGGCCGGCGACCACTATTACACCCTGGTCAACAACGCCAGCGGCGCGCCGCAACTGATCGAAGAGCCGCCGTTCAAGAACAAGCAGAAATCCCTGGTACGCGTGCAGAACCTCAGCGACAAGGCGCTGACCCTGAAAACCGCCGACGGCAAGACTGATGTAGTCCCGAACGTGGCCGCCAAGGGCCGTGGCGAGCGTGAAATCAACCCGGTGAAGGTCAGCCTGGCGCTATACGATGGCGCAACGAAAGTTGGCGACGTGAAGCCGGTCGCCCTGGAACGCGGTGAAGCCGCGGTGCTGTACGTCACCGGCAGCGGCAGCAGCCTGTCGCCGGTCTGGGTAAAACGCCCGGTATCGACGCGCTAATCATTTTTTCCAGAGGATGAAACACAGTCCCCTGTAGGAGCTGCCGCAGGCTGCGATCTTTTGATCTTCAATGATTTTCAAGAACGTCAAAGATCAAAAGATCGCAGCCTTCGGCAGCTCCTACCCAGGACAGTCAGCCTTTGGACACGGAACAAGAACAAGAGTGAAACGACACAGCGTTCGTAGCTCTAACCAAACGATTTTCAAGGAGTAACAAACATGATTCCGGTGATCTTGTCAGGTGGTAGTGGCTCACGTCTTTGGCCGCTTTCCCGTAAGCAATTCCCGAAACAGTTCCTGGCCCTGACCGGCGAGCACACCCTGTTCCAGCAAACCCTGGAACGCCTGGTGTTCGACGGTATGGACACACCGATTGTGGTCTGCAACAAGGACCATCGCTTCATCGTCAACGAGCAACTGGCCGCTCGCAAACTGGAAACCCAGCGCATCCTGATGGAACCGTTCGGCCGCAACACTGCGCCGGCCGTGGCCCTGACCGCGATGATGCTGGTCAACGAAGGTCGCGACGAGCTGATGCTGGTACTGCCGGCCGACCACGTGCTGGAAGACCAGAAAGCCCTGCAACGCGCCCTGGCGTTGGCCACCGTCGCCGCCGAAAACGGCGAAATGGTGCTGTTCGGCGTACCGGCCACCAAACCGGAAACCGGTTATGGCTACATCAAGTCGACCAACGATTCGCTGCTGCCCGAAGGCGTCAGCCGCGTTTCGCACTTCGTCGAAAAACCGGACGTCAAACGCGCCACCGAATATGTCCAGTCCGGCGGTTACTTCTGGAACAGCGGCATGTTCCTGTTCCGCGCCAGCCGCTTCCTCGAAGAGCTGAAGAAACACGACCCGGATATCTATGACACCTGCCTGTTGACCCTGGAGCGCAGCGCTCAAGACGCCGACACCGTCAGCATCGACGAAGCCACGTTCGCCTGCTGCCCGGACAATTCCATCGACTATTCGGTGATGGAAAAGACCCAGCGCGCCTGCGTCGTGCCATTGACTGCAGGCTGGAGTGATGTCGGCTGCTGGTCGTCGTTGTGGGAAGTGAACGCAAAAGATGCCAATGGCAACGTCACCAAAGGCGACGTGGTGATCCAGGACAGCAAGAATTGCATGATCCACGGCAACGGCAAGCTGGTCTCGGTGATCGGCCTGGAAAACATCGTCGTGGTCGAGACCAAGGACGCCATGATGATTGTCCACAAGGACAAGGTCCAGGGCGTCAAGCAGATGGTCAACACCCTCAACGAACAGGGCCGCAGCGAAACCCAGAACCACTGCGAAGTCTATCGTCCGTGGGGCTCCTACGACTCGGTGGACATGGGCGGGCGCTTCCAGGTCAAGCACATCTCGGTCAAGCCGGGCGCGTGCCTGTCGCTGCAGATGCACCACCACCGCGCCGAGCACTGGATCGTTGTCAGCGGCACGGCTGAAGTGACCTGCGATGAGAATGTGTTCCTGTTGACCGAAAACCAGTCGACCTACATTCCGATCGCTTCGGTTCACCGTTTGCGCAACCCGGGCAAGATTCCGCTTGAGATCATCGAAGTGCAATCGGGCAGCTATCTGGGCGAAGACGATATCCAGCGCTTTGAAGATATCTACGGTCGCACCGCGCCGATCGAGAGTGGCGTTTCGGTAAAGACCATCGCGCAGTAACGCCCAGCAGTACCTTAAGCCCCCGGCCAACCCGCTGCGTCCCCTATCCGCAGCAGGTGGGATGGGGGCTTTTTTTTTGCCTGTCATTTGATCGTTCCCACGCTCCGCTTGGGAATGCAGCCGGGGACGCTCCGCGTCCCATTGGAACGCGGAGCGTCCCTTGAGGCATTCCCACACAGAGCGTGGGAACGATCCATTCACCACACGTTTGCGCCCATCGCCAACCTCTCCTGCACTAGGTAGGATGGTCTTCTCCATCCCCCAAGGTTTGCGCATCATGTTCATCGGTGTCCTGCTGGTCATCACCTGGCTGATCCTGCTGCTGCGCTATCCGGCCAAGGCCTTGCCGGTGTCCATGGCGGCTGCCGTGGGCCTGGGCATCGTCGCAACCTGGGTCATCTGGATGGACCACCGCGAGCTCAAGCAACTGGAGCGCCTGGAATTGCGCATCAGCTACGCACCGCAACACTGCCCGGCAGACCGACCGCTGCAACTGACCCTGAACAACGGCAACGATGTACCGCTGACCGAATTGCGCTGGCGGGTTGCCGCTTATGCACCGGGCGACACGGTCAATCTTGCCGACAATCAGTACACCGCCCCACGCTACCGCGGACCTGGCGAATTGCAGGCCGGTGGCAACTGGGAAGACTGCCTGCCGCTGCCGCCACTGCGGCCCGGCTATCGCCCGGAAACTTTGGAGTTTCGCGCCGAGCGTTTGCAGGGTAGTTTCTCGGACTGACCTCCCCTTACCTTTCCGCACAAGGACCGCGCCATGCCCGTTGCGTTGATTACCGGATGTTCCAGCGGCATCGGCCGCGCCCTCGCCGATGCGTTCAAGACTGCCGGCTACGAAGTCTGGGCCAGCGCCCGCAAGGCTGAAGATGTCGCAGCGCTGACCGCCGCCGGTTTTATCGCTGTGCAACTGGACGTCAACGATGGCCAGGCACTCGAACAGTTGAGCGAACGCATCAACCAGCAACATGGCGGTCTCGATGTGCTGGTCAACAACGCCGGCTATGGCGCCATGGGGCCGTTGCTCGATGGCGGTGTGCAGGCGATGCAGCGTCAGTTCGAAACCAACGTGTTCGCCATCGTTGGCGTGACCCGTGCGTTGTTTCCCGTGTTGCGACGGGCCAAAGGCATCGTGGTGAACATCGGCAGCGTTTCGGGGGTGCTGGTCACGCCGTTTGCAGGTGCTTACTGCGCGTCCAAAGCCGCGGTGCATGCCCTGAGCGATGCCTTGCGCATGGAACTGGCGCCCTTTGGGGTGCGGGTCATGGAAGTCCAGCCCGGTGCCATCGCCTCCAGTTTCGCCAAGAATGCCGGCCATGAAGCCGAGCAGTTGATCAGCGAACAATCGCCGTGGTTCCCGCTGCGCGAAGGCATTCGGGCACGGGCCAAGGCCTCCCAGGACAACCCGACACCGGCCAGTGAGTTTGCCGCCGGATTGCTCAAGGCCGTGCAGCAGAGCAAGCCGCCGCGCCTGCTTCGATTGGGCAATGGCAGTCGGGCATTGCCGTTGATGGCAGGGTTGTTGCCCAAGGGCTTGCTGGAGTCGGCGTTGATGAAGCGGTTCGGCTTGCGCGGGCAACTCTGAGACCGGGTCGACACCATTGCAGGCAAGCCCTGTGGGAGCGAGCCTGCTCGCGAAGGCGCCAGAACAGACTCCACAGAATTCAAGGAATCAAACATGACCGACTACAACGAATACTTCGATGAAGTGATCCAGGCGCACGTCGCCATCGAACAATGGCTGGCCAAGGAACGCGACCCGGCCGAACTCGAACAATTACTCAGGCGTTTTTCGCCACAGTTTTCCATGGTCTCGCCGTTGGGCCGGGTGCTGGATTTCCATGCGTTGAACGAGTTGTTCCTGATGGCCGCTGGCAAGAAACTTGGGTTGCGCATCGAACTTGGCGAGTTGAGCGGCATTGCCTTGCACGACGGCGGCGCAACCGTGAGTTACCGAGAACAACAGACCGATGCCACCGGCCTGCATTCCGATCGCCGCTCGACCGTGGTGTTCGAGAAGGTAGAAGGCAAGATTCTTTGGCGGCATCTGCAAGAGACCTTCTGCTGACGACAATCAACTGTAGGAGCGAGCACGCTCGCGATGGACGTCAACGATAACGCGGGCATTCTGAATACCCGAGGCGCCCTCTCGTGCATCGCGAGCATGCTCGCTCCTACAGTGTTATGCACCATCGTCCTGCTTAACAACGACAGTACAGGTAATCCCCGCCGCCAACAGCACCCCCTCCGGCACTTCATCGATGTGAATCCGCACCGGCACGCGCTGCGCCAGGCGCACCCAGTTGAAGGTCGGGTTCACGTCGGCGACCAGCTCGCGACTTTCCGGGTTGTCGCGGTCGTAGATGCCACGCGAGATGCTTTCCACATGGCCCTTGAGCACTTCGCCGCTCATCAGTTGCATATCGGCCTTATCGCCCACGCGCACGTGGGGCAGCTTGGTTTCTTCGAAGAAGCCGTAGACCCAGAACGAGTTCATGTCGACCACGGCCATCTTCGCTTCGCCAATGCGCGCGTAATCGCCGCGATGCACATTCAGGTTGGTCACGTAGCCGTCGACGGCTGCACGCACTTCAGTGCGCTTGAGGTTGAGTTCGGCGGATTCCAGTTGGGCCTGGGCGTGCTGGTAGTCGGCCAGGGCCGAGTCGGCGAGGTTGCTGGCGTCGTCGCGGTTTTCCCTGGAGATCACCAGGTTGTCCATATCGGCGCGGCGATGGGCATTGACCTTGCGCATCTCCCAGTTGGCCTTGCGCGATGCCACGAGTGACTGCGCCTGCTTGACCGCGAGGCGGTAGTGCTCGGGGTCGATCTGCATCAGCAGGTCACCCTTCTTCACCAACTGGTTATCGCGCACGGGCACGTTCACCACTTCGCCCGTGACATCGGCGGCAACGTTGATGATGTCGGCGCGCACCCGGCCATCGCGGGTCCAGGGGGTGTTCATGTAGTGCTCCCACAGGGAGCGACCGATCCCTATCGCGAGGGCCAGCACCAACAAGGTCGCGAGTAGGCTGAAAAGCTTTTTCATCAGGGCATTCTCAGTGGTAGAGAGTCAACGGTAGACCGTCAGCGCCAGGGCGCCGAACAGACAGGTAAAGAGGCTCAGGCGCAGCAGCGCCGGGTGCCAGAAGAAGCGGTACAGGTCGAACCCCGAGAGGAATCGGTCCAGTGCCCAGGCCAGCGCCGCCGCGATGAAAAACATCAGGGTCATGGTCGGCATGTACACGCCGTGGAAGGCGATTTCACGAGGCATGTTCAAGTCCTTTGGGCTTGGTATTGGCGTAGGCGGTGAGCGGTGATTGCGGGTCGAGCAACGAGGTGCGGATAAAGTGCAGGTAGCTCTTGACCCGGCGCAGCGCCGACGTGTCGAAGTGCGGGGCAAAGGGTTCGTCGGTGGCTTGTACGCGGCTGATGGCGTGATCGACGGCGATCAGGGCGCGCTCCAGATTGCTCTGGCCCGGTTGCAGGAACAGCCGCACCAGCGAACGGCCCATCACACGGATCGACTGGCGCCATGGCTGGGACTCGGCGTACGCCGGATGCACCGGCAGGATCGCCTGCTCCTTGCGCAACTCGATGATGGCGTGCCCGACTTCCAGTACCACGAACATCCAGCGCAGCAGATCGCGCTGGACCTGTGGCTGCCCCGCCGCGAAGCCGTAGGCCTGATGCACCAGGTCGCGGGTGCGACTTTCGAATCGCGACGCCAGTCCCTTGAGCTTGCCACTGATGGCGTAGACCACCTGGCCACGCAAGTCCTGCTCCAGGCGCCGCCACAGCCAGCGACTGTTCGGCGGCAGAATGATCGCCCCGGCCGCCGCGCACACCAGCATGCCAAGCACCATGGCGATGTAGTCGTTGATGAAGGCGTATGGGTTGTAGACCGTGAGGTTGTCCGGCACCGAACCGGTACTGAAGAAGATCAGTAACCCAAGGCCGACACCGGCGTATTGCGGCCGCGAGCTCAGGAATGAACCGAGCACGAACACCGGTGCGAGCATCACACACAGCAACGGGAAGCCGTCGATCCACGGAAAGATGAAAAACATCTCGACGAAACCGATCAGCGCCCCGAGAAACGTCCCGCAGGCCATCTGGAACGCCATGCGCTTGGGGTTCGGCGTGGCGGCGGACAAGCCTACGGTGGCGGCGGCGATCAATGTCATGGTTGCTCCGCTCGGCCATGCCGTCGCCACCCAATAACTGCCCAGCACCACCAGGATGAATGCGGCGCGAATTCCCGAGGCCGCCGACACCAGCCAGTTGGTTTGCGGGGTGAACGGCTCGTCCCAGCGCTCTCGCTCATGACTGTGATCGGCCAGCGATGCGTGGGTCTGTGCATAACTGTGCAAGTCATCGACGAAGCGATAGAGCAATTCGTACGCCGTGTGGAAGTCCAGTAGCTCGGCATCGCTCGGACCGCTCTCCTGGAAGATCGCGCGCAGGCTTCGTACCCGCGCCGGCAAACCGGCCTTGTAGGCTGTCAGCGCCGTGACCAGGCGCGCCGCGTCGGCACTGGTCAGCGCGCGGCCGCTAAAGCCATCGAGCAGTTCGGCGAGGTCTTGCAAGCCTGGTTTGATGGCCGCCACGGCGTGATCGGTGTCACTGCTGCGCAGGCGTTCGAGCAACTGGTGCAAGGCGTTGAAACGCGTGGTGATCCCCATGAACTCGCTGTTCAAGCGGCTGAGCCGACCGTTGCGCCGACGCATATGCGGGTCTTCGAACACGGTGACGCTGCGCAGCCCTTCCAGGCCCACCGCTTCGGCGATGAAGCGCACGTTACCGGCCTCAAAGGCCTCGCGCTGACTGCGACCGCGCAAACCATCGGTGACGAACAGGGCAAACACCCCGAAGCGCTGATACAAGGCGTTGCGCATCGCGGCACTGGCGGTTTGCGGCAAGATCGCGGCGCTGACCAGGGTCGCGCAGAGAATCCCCAGGGAGATTTCCAGCACCCGCCAGACCGCTGCCATGAACGCGCCGTCCGGGTGGGCCAGCGCTGGCAACCCGACCATCGCGGCGGTGTAGCCGGCCAACACAAAACCGTAGGCGCGGAAGTTGCGGCAACGCGCTGCGCCGGCCGAGCAGATACCCACCCAGATCGCCAGCGAGCCGAGGAACAGTTCGGTGTTCTGCGCAAACAGGGCGATCAACGCCACCATCACCGTCGAACCGGCCAAGGTGCCCAGAAAGCGATAGAAACTCTTGGCGAACACCTGGCCGCTTTGCGGCTGCATGACGATGAACACGGTGATCATCGCCGTGCGCGGCTGCGGCAATTCCAGGCGCATGGCCAGCCACAGGGTCAGGAACGCGGCGACCAATACTTTGAAAATGTAGACCCAGGTCACGCCGTCGCTGCGCGCCCAGTCGAAGAAACCCCGGCGCCATTCAAGGGAATACAGCCAGCGCAAGGGTGCGGGCAAGGGGGTCATGGAATCCTGCTCATAATCAAAAGAAGCATGCCTGTGGCTGGAAAGCTTTTGTGGCGAGGGGATTTATCCCCGTTGGGTCGCGAAGCGGCCCCTAAACCTGCGCCCCGTTTATCAGGACCAACGCATTTACATTTATGGCGACTGCTTCGCAGCCGAACGGGGATAAATCCCCTCGCCACAAAAGCTCGCTCCCACTGGGGTTATGTTCAACGCAAAAGGACCGGGGTTTTCGGTGCAGCAGTCTGGCTGTCTTTCGGCACATCGTTGCCTGCACCGAGCCCACCACCCAACGCCGTCACCAATTCGGCATGGGCGCTGAGGCGTGCCGCCTGCACCTGCTGCTGCACCTGCTGCTGCTTGAACAACAGCGTCTGCGCATTGAGCACGTTGAGGTAATCGGTGAGCCCGCGCTGATAAGCGATCGTCGCGATGTCATAGGTTTTCTGCGCGGTGGCAACCGACTCGGCGGCGAAGGCCTGCTGCTTGTCCATGGACTCGCGACGAATCAACTGGTCAGAGATGTTCTTCAGGGCATTGACCAGGGTCTGGTTGTACTTGGCCACGGCAATGTCATAACCCGCCGAAGCCTCACCCAGCTCCGCGCGCAAACGGCCGCCGTCGAAAATCGGCAGGGATATCGCCGGCCCCACGTTGTAATTGAGCTTCCTGCCGGTCAGGAACTCCAGCGCCCCGCCACCGGTGGCCATGTAGCCCAGGCTGCCGACCAGATCGACGTTGGGATAGAAGCCTGCATGCGCCACGTCGATGCCCCGGGCCTGCGCCGCCACTTGCCAGCGGCTGGCGACCACGTCCGGACGTTGCCCGAGCAACTGCGCGGGCAACGACGACGGCAATTTCAGCGCTGCGCCCAGCGACAGCGTCGGCCGTTGCAATTGCGCCCCCTCCCCCGGCCCCTTGCCTGCGAGTGCAGCCAGTTGGTTGCGGCTCAGGGCGATTTCCTCGTCCAGTGCATCGATCTGGCGATGGGTTTCCGGCAGGGGCGTCTCGGCCTGGCTGACTTCGAAATGGGTGCCGATGCCGCCGTTCAGGCGCTTGTGTGCCAGATCAAGGATTTGCTGTTGCTGCTTCAATGTCGCTTCGACGATGTCCCGCTGCGCGTAATGCAACGAGAGCTCGATATAGACGCGCACGATGTTGTTCTGCAATTCGAGCTGCGCCTGACGCGCTTCGGCGACGGTCATGTGGGCCATGTCCACGGCGCGCTCGGTGGCATTGCTTTCACGGCCCCAGAGGTCGAGGGCGTAACTGAAGCCCAGCGCCGCGTTGTTGTCCCAGGTCGTGCTGTTGGCCAGATCGCCAGGGCCGTAGAACTGATCGGTGGGCCAATTGTGGCGCTTGAGCGTGGATTGGCCGTTGATCTGCAACGACTCGGCCGACTCGGCCACACCGGCGATGGAATTGGCCTGACGCACTCGCGCGGCGGCCATGGCCATGGTCGGGCTGCCTTGCACGGCGAGGTCGATCCAGCGATTCAGTTGCGGATCGCCATAAGCCTGCCACCATTGAGCAGTGGGCCAGTGCGCATCCTGCGCGGCGCTCTGGATGGCTTCGTCGGTGGCCAGCGAATCAGCCTCCAGCGCCTTGCCCTGCGGGGCGATACCTCCGGTTCCGATGCAGCCGCTGATTGCCAGGGTTAAAGCCAGAATACTGAGGGGTTGAAGCGTTCTGCTGATGCGACGCGGCACTGCTGAAAATTCCTGAGGTGGGGAACATAGGAGGGACGGCGCAATTCTAGGGGTGGGTTTTGAAGGCGATAAGCTGGGATTCCTGTGAATCTTTGTTACCGTTAACGCGATAATCCCTTTGTAGGGGTCTCCGCCCCTGAAACTTCGTGTCACAATTTGCCATCGAACCCGAGAGCACCCCATGGACACATTGCAAAACATGCGCGCCTTCAGTTACGTGGCCGAGGCCGGCAGCTTCACCGCCGCCGCCGTGCAACTGGACACCACCACGGCCAACGTCTCGCGCGCGGTCTCCAACCTGGAAGCCCACCTGCAAACCCGTCTGCTCAACCGAACGACACGTCGCATCGCCCTGACGGAAGCCGGCAAGCGCTATTTGCTGCGCTGCGAACAGATTCTGACGTACGTGGAAGAAGCCGAGGCAGAGGCCAGCGATGCCCACGCGCGCCCGGCCGGGCAGCTCAAGGTGCACACCATGACCGGTATCGGCCAGCACTTCGTGATCGACGCCATCGCCCGCTATCGCAAGACCCACCCGGACGTGACCTTCGACCTGACCATGGCCAACCGCGTGCCGGACCTGCTGGACGAGGGCTACGACGTGTCCATAGTGCTCGCCAGCGAACTGCCGGATTCGGGCTTTGTCTCCCAGCGCCTGGGGATCACCTACAGCATCGTTTGCGCGTCGCCGGCCTACGTTAAAGCCAACGGCTGCGCGCAAAAACCCAGCGATCTGCTGAACCACGCATGCCTGCGCCTGGTGAGCCCGGTCATCCCCTTGGAAAAGTGGGCCTTCGACGGACCCGAAGGGCAGGAAATGGTCACCATCAACAGCTCGCCGTTCCTGGTGAACTCGGCCGATGCGATGAAAACCGCGATCACCAGTGGCATGGGCGTTGGTGTACTGCCGCTGTATGCCGCGATCGACGGTTTGCGTAACGGCACGCTGGTGCGGGTGATGCCCAAGTACCGCTCGCAGGAGCTGAACCTGTACGCGATCTATCCGTCGCGGCAGTACCTGGATGCGAAGATCAAGACTTGGGTGGAGTACCTGCGCGGGTCGTTGCCGGAGTTGCTGGCGGCGCATCAGGCGGAATTGGCGGCGTATGAATTGAGCGGCAGTCTCGCCGGGGCGCGACTGCCAAACTGAGACGTTCCTGAACGACAGGCAAAGAAAACCGGACCAGATCCGTAATGCTGTTCACTTAAGCCATCGTGGTTTAACGGGAACGATCAGAACGACAGGCGATAAAAAACCCGGATCAGGTCCGGGTTTTTTATCGCCTGGGCTAGATCAGTGCAGGATCTGGCTCAGGAACAACTTGGTGCGTTCGTTCTGCGGGTTGTCGAAGAAGTCGTTCGGCGCCGCCTGCTCGACGATTTCGCCCTTGTCCATGAAGATCACGCGATTGGCCACGGTGCGGGCAAAGCCCATTTCGTGGGTCACGCAGAGCATGGTCATGCCGTCTTCAGCCAGGCCGATCATGGTGTCCAGAACCTCCTTCACCATCTCGGGGTCGAGTGCCGAAGTCGGTTCGTCGAACAACATGATTTTCGGTTTCATGCACAGCGCACGGGCAATCGCCACTCGCTGTTGCTGCCCGCCGGACAGTTGCCCCGGGTACTTGTGTGCCTGCTCCGGAATGCGTACGCGTTCCAGGTAGTGCATGGCGATTTCCTCGGCCTTGCGCTTGGGCATCTTGCGTACCCACATCGGCGCCAGGGTGCAGTTCTGCAGGATGGTCAGGTGCGGGAACAGGTTGAAGTGCTGGAACACCATGCCGACTTCGCGGCGGATCGCTTCGATCTGCTTGAGGTCATTGGTCAGTTCCACGCCATCGACCACGATGCGGCCCTGCTGGTGTTCTTCCAGGCGATTGAGGCAGCGGATGGTGGTGGACTTGCCCGAACCCGACGGCCCGCACAGGACGATCCGCTCGCCCTGCTTGACGTTGAGGTTGATGTCCTTGAGTACGTGAAACTGACCGTACCACTTGTTCACGCCCTGCATCTGGATAATGCCTTCAGGGCTCACAGGCTTCTTGATTGCTTCGCTCATAAAAAGAACTCCTAACGCTTGTGGCCTGTGTCGAGCTTGCGTTCCAGATGCATGGAATAGCGCGACATACCAAAACAGAAAATCCAGAACACCAGGGCGGCGAACACATAGCCTTCAGTGGCCATGCCCAGCCATTTCGGGTCGGCGGCGGCTTGCTTGACGCTGTTGAGCAGGTCGAACAGGCCGATGATGATCACCAGGCTCGTGTCCTTGAACAGCGCGATGAAGGTGTTGACGATGCCGGGGATCACCAGCTTCAGGGCTTGCGGCAGAATCACCAGGCCCATGCTGCGCCAGTAGCCCAGGCCCATTGCCGCGGCCGCTTCGTACTGTCCTTTAGGGATCGCTTGCAGACCGCCGCGCACCACCTCGGCCACGTAGGCCGACTGGAACAGGATCACGCCGATCAGCGCCCGCAGCAGCTTGTCGAAGTTCATGCCTTCGGGCAGGAACAACGGCAGCATCACCGAGGACATGAACAGCACCGTGATCAACGGCACGCCGCGCCAGAATTCGATGAAGGTCACGCAAACCACTCGAATCGCCGGCATGTTCGAACGTCGGCCCAATGCCAGGACAATCCCCAGGGGCAAGGCACCGGCAATACCGACGGTGGCGATCACCAGGGTCAGCATCAGGCCACCCCATTGGCTGGTCGCCACCTGGGTCAGGCCGAAGACGCCGCCGTGCAGCAGGCACCAGGCAATGATCGGGTACAGCACCAGGAAGCTCAGGCCATACACCGCTTTGTGATGGAATCGCGAGATGAACAACGGAGCCACGCCGATAACCGCCAGCCACACGGTCAGGTCGACGCGCCAGCGCAGTTCCGGCGGGTAGTAGCCGTACATGAACTGGCCGAAGCGCTGCTGGATGAACACCCAGCAGGCGCCCTCCTTGGTGCAGTCGGCGCGGGTGGTGCCCACCCAGTTGGCATCGATGATCGCCCAACTCAGGATCGGCGGTATCACCAGGTAGATCAGGTAGAACGCGAACAAGGTCAGCAGGGTGTTGAGCCAACTGGAGAACATGTTCGCGCGCATCCACGCCATCGGGCCGAAGACCTTGGCCGGCGGTGGCATGTCGGGTTTGAAAGTATGAGTACTCATGCGCTATTCCTTACCGCTCGATCAGCGCAATGCGCTTGTTGTACCAGTTCATCAGCAGGGAAATGCTGATACTGATCGCCAGGTAAACGCTCATGGTGATGGCAATCACCTCGATCGCCTGGCCGGTCTGGTTGAGCACCGTGCCTGCGAACAGCGAGACCATCTCCGGATACCCGATACCAGCCGCCAGCGAGGAGTTTTTCGCCAGGTTCAGGTATTGGCTGGTCAGCGGCGGAATGATCACGCGCAGGGCTTGCGGGATGATCACCTTGCGCAGGGTCGGACCGTTGCGCAGGCCGAGCGAATGCGCAGCTTCGGTCTGGCCGTGGCTGACCGACTTGATGCCCGAACGCACGATCTCGGCGATGAACGCGGCGGTGTACACCGTGAGCGCCAGGGTCAAGGCCAGCAGTTCCGGGATCAGCACCCAGCCGCCGACGAAGTTGAAGCCTTGCAGCTTGGGCATTTCCCAGTGCACTGGCGCGCCGAAGATCAACACGCACAGCGCCGGGATCGCCAGGAACAACGCCAGGCCAACCCAGAACTTGTGGAACGGCTCGCCCGTGGCTTCAAAGCGCTTGTTGGCCCAGCGGCTCATCAGCACGATGGCGACAATGGCCACGACGATGCTGATCACGAACGCCCAGAAACCATCGGCCATCAGCGCCGCCGGCATGTTCAGGCCGCGGCTGCTGACGAAGAAGGTGTCACCGAAGTTATGGCTGTTGCGCGGCCCCGGCATGGTCAGGAACACTGCGAAGTACCAGAACAGGATCTGCAGCAGAGGTGGAATGTTGCGGAATACCTCCACGTACACAGTCGCCAGCTTGGCGATGATCCAGTTCTTCGACAGTCGGGCCACGCCGACGATGAAACCGAGGATCGTCGCCAGGATCACGCCGATGAAGGTCACCAGCAAGGTGTTGAGCAACCCGATGACAAACACCCGGGCATAGCTGTCCGCTTCGGTGTAGTCGATCAGGTGTTGGGCGATGCCGAACCCGGCACTGCGCTCCAGAAAGTCAAAACCGGAGGTAATGCCCCGGTGTTGCAGGTTGGTCTGTGTGTTGTCGAACAGATACCAGCCGAGCGAGACCACCCCGATAATGGTGATGATCTGGAATACCCACGCACGCACTCGTGGATCGCTGAGGCTGAGCCTCTGCTTTGGTGCGCCGATTGAATTTTGCATGAAGTGCCCCGCAAAGAATGGAACAGAACATCACCCGGTGGTTGGCCCACCGGGTGATAGAACCATCAGCGCACTGGTGGTGCGTATTGAATGCCGCCAGCGTTCCACAAGGCGTTCAGCCCGCGGTCGATTTCCAGCGGAGTGCTCTTGCCGAGGTTTTTCTCGAACACTTCACCGTAGTTGCCGACTTGCTTGACGATCTGCACGACCCAGTCTTTCTTCACTTTCAGGTCTTTGCCGTATTCACCGTCGGTACCCAGCAGACGAGCGACGTCCGGGTTCTTGGTGGCCTTGGCTTCGGCTTCGACGTTTTTCGAGGTGATGCCGGCTTCTTCAGCGTTGAGCATGGCGTAGCCAACCCAGCGCACGATGGCCAGCCACTCGTCGTCGCCGTTACGCACGACCGGGCCCAGTGGCTCCTTGGAAATGGTTTCCGGCAGGACCACATAGTCCTTCGGCGAGGCCAGCTTGCTGCGCTGGGCAAACAGTTGGGATTTGTCCGAGGTCAGTACGTCGCAACGACCGGATTCAAGCGACTTGGCGCTCTCGTCGGAGGTGTCGAAAGTGATTGGGGTGTATTTCAGACCGTTGCCACGGAAGTAGTCGGAAACGTTCAGTTCGGTGGTGGTACCGGCCTGGATGCAGATGGTCGCGCCATCCAGCTCTTTGGCGCTCTTGACGCCCAGCTTGTTGTTGACCAGGAAGCCGATGCCATCGTAGTAGGTGATGAAGCCAGGGAATTTCAGACCCATGCCCGCGTCACGGGAGCTGGTCATGGTGGTGTTGCGCGACAGGATGTCGATCTCGCCGGACTGCAGCGCGGTGAAACGCTCCTTGGCGTTCAACTGGCTGAACTTGACCTTGGTCGCGTCGCCGAACACGGCAGCGGCCACGGCACGGCAGTAGTCGGCATCGATACCGACGATCTTGCCGGTGGAATCTGGAACCGAGAAGCCCGGCAGGCCATCGCTGACGCCGCACTGTACGAAACCTTTCTTCTGTACTGCATCCAGGGTCGCGCCCGCCTGAGCGAACCCACTGACGCCGAGTACCGCGGCTGCAGTCACGACTGCCAGGGTGGATTTCAACATCTTCATTCAAACCTCCAGTTTTGCTCTTGTTGTGTCGGAGCGTGAGTCCAGTCGCACCCTTTTGAGGCGTTGGTGACCCTTGTTGGCTTTTTATAGGGTCAACCGACGTAGGACCGTAGCCATGAGTCTAGTAGGAGAAAATCCATATAAAGGACAACTCACTTCTCACCAATCGGCCGAACGGGCTGTAGCCCTTTCTCGTTCGCGAAGCCCGTAGCGGCCACTGGCGAACATCCATTACCGGATTTTTTTGCTATCCCACTGCCAACAATGGCCTGATAGTGTTACCGACAGATGTGGGATTTTCGTACCAGCTTGCGTATAGCAAAGCCCGTACCACACCGACTGCTTAAGCGGTTAAGCGACAGGTCAATAGCAAAACTTGTAACCTTGCGACATCTTCGTAACTGATCAACCAGAGACGCCCTCAGACCTCGCACTCAATGAGAGCGCCCGCACATGTTTGGAGCAGCCATGACCAACCCATTGATTCTTGAACCCATCAAGACCGCAGATGCCTGCGTTATCTGGCTCCACGGCCTGGGCGCCGATCGATACGACTTCCTGCCAGTGGCCGAAGCCCTGCAGGAGACTTTGCTGAGTACACGATTCGTCCTGCCCCAGGCACCGACCCGCGCCGTCACCATCAATGGCGGTTACGAGATGCCGAGCTGGTACGACATATTGGCCATGAGCCCGGCACGGGCGATCAATCGCGAGCAGCTGGAAGAGTCGGCCAACTGGATAATCGAATTGCTCGAACAGCAGCGCGCCACCGGAATAGACGCTTCGCGAATTTTTCTCGCCGGCTTTTCCCAAGGCGGCGCCGTGGTTCTACACACCGCGTTTCTGAAATGGCAGGGCCCGCTGGGTGGCGTACTTGCCCTCTCGACTTATGCACCGACCTTCAGCGACACGCTGGAACTGTCCGCCAGCCAGCAGCGCATTCCGGTGCTTTCGCTGCACGGCCAGTACGATGACGTGGTGCAAAACTCGATGGGACGTAGCGCCTACGAGCATTTGAAACAGCGTGGTGTCACCGTGACATGGCAGGAATACCCAATGGGCCATGAAGTGTTACCCGAGGAAATTCGCGACATCGGCGTGTGGCTCGACGAGCGCCTGCGCTAAACAATGACGTTTA
This sequence comes from Pseudomonas sp. V98_8, assembly GCF_029967975.1. Lineage (NCBI taxonomy): Bacteria > Pseudomonadati > Pseudomonadota > Gammaproteobacteria > Pseudomonadales > Pseudomonadaceae > Pseudomonas > Pseudomonas sp. V98_8. The sequence continues at coordinate 48,959 of NZ_JASCAE010000051.1, read as the reverse complement.
AAAACGCCCTTTGATCCATCCCTCTACGCCGCGCCCGATTCTTGCATTACACTGGCCGGCGTACATTCCTTAACCAATTGATGAGATGACCGTGCTCAAAGCACTCAAGAAAATGTTCGGTAAAAGCGAGACTGAGCAACTCGCGCCAGTCCCCAGCGCTCCTTCTCACGCCCCCAGCCACCGCACCGACGGTAGTCAGCCTGGCCGTACCACCGCCGTAGCGGCACCGAAACATGAGCCCGCGAGCACGGCGGCCGTCCAGCCTGCGGTGGTCGCTGCCCCCGAGCAGCCACTCAGCGCAACACCGAAACCCGCCAAACCCCGCCGCGAACCGAAGCCGAAAGCGCCGGTCATCCCCTGGAAACTCGAAGACTTCGTCGTCGAACCCCAGGAAGGCAAGACCCGTTTCCACGATTTCAAACTTGCCCCCGAACTGATGCATGCCATCCAGGACCTGGGCTTTCCGTACTGCACGCCGATCCAGGCCCAGGTGCTGGGTTTCACCCTCGCCGGCAAAGACGCCATCGGCCGCGCGCAGACCGGTACCGGCAAGACCGCGGCATTCCTGATTTCGATCATCACCCAGCTGCTGCAGACCCCGCCGCCGAAAGAGCGCTACATGGGTGAGCCGCGCGCGCTGATCATCGCACCGACTCGCGAACTGGTGGTGCAGATCGCCAAGGACGCGGCGGACCTGACCAAGTACACCGGCCTGAACGTCATGACGTTTGTGGGCGGCATGGACTTCGACAAACAACTCAAGCACCTCGAAGCCCGTCACTGCGACATTCTCGTGGCCACCCCAGGTCGCCTGCTGGACTTCAACCAGCGCGGCGACGTGCACCTGGACATGGTCGAAGTAATGGTGCTGGACGAAGCCGACCGCATGCTCGACATGGGCTTCATCCCGCAGGTGCGCCAGATCATTCGCCAGACCCCGCCAAAGAACGAGCGTCAGACGCTGCTGTTCTCGGCGACCTTCACCGATGACGTGATGAACCTGGCCAAGCAGTGGACCACCGACCCGGCCATCGTCGAGATCGAGTCGCAGAATGTGGCCAGCGAAAACGTCGAGCAGCACATCTACGCAGTGGCCGGTGCCGACAAATACAAGCTGCTCTACAACCTGGTCACCGACAACGGCTGGGAGCGGGTCATCGTCTTCGCCAACCGCAAGGACGAAGTGCGCCGCATCGAAGAACGCCTGGTGCGCGACGGGGTCAACGCCGCGCAGCTCTCGGGTGATGTGCCGCAACACAAGCGCATCAAGACCCTGGAAGGTTTCCGCGAAGGCAAGATCCGCGTGCTGGTCGCCACCGATGTGGCAGGTCGCGGTATCCATATCGACGGCATCAGCCACGTTATCAACTTCACCCTGCCGGAAGTCCCGGACGACTACGTGCATCGCATCGGCCGTACCGGCCGTGCCGGTGCCGACGGCGTTTCCATCAGTTTTGCCGGTGAAGACGACTCCTACCAGCTACCGGCTATCGAGGAAAAGCTGGGGCGCAAAATCAGCTGTGAAACACCGCCGACGCATCTATTGCGGGCGGTTGAGCGCAAGCGGCCGCACTGAGCCCCCTTGCAGTAACAAGCGCAGCCGGAAACGGACTGCGCTTTTTTTTCGCCCGGAGATTGCCAGAGATATCTAAAAGTCCATAATAGACAAATTAGTTTACATTCCAGCGCCCGGAGCCGACCATGCCCAGCACCCCTTACGTGATCAATCAGACCCAGGCCCGCGAGTTGCTGGCACAGGTGGACGTGCCGCAAATCCTGCGCAAGCTGTTCCGCGACCTGGCCGCCGGGCAAGCGGTGCAGCCGGCACAGCAACTGGTGGAGTTTCCACAGGGTGCCGGCGACTTCATCAATTACCTGGGCGTGCTGGCCGAAGACGGCGTGTACGGAATCAAGACTTCGCCATACATCGTCCGTGAACAGGGGCCACTGGTGACGGCGTGGACGTTGTTGATGTCGATGCAAACCGGGCAGCCGCTGATGCTTTGCGATGCGGGCGAGCTGACCACGGCCCGCACCGCTGCAACCACCGCCGTGGCGGTCGATGCCCTCGCGCCGCTCACCGCCAATCGCCTGGCAATCATCGGCAGCGGCAAAGTGGCCCAGGCGCACCTGCATTACGTGAAAGGCCTGCGCGATTGGCAAAGCATCAGCCTGTACTCGCCAAGCCTGAGTGAAGACCTTGAAACGGTGAGCCTGCTCAAAACCATCGAGCCGCGCCTGACCATCGCGCAAAGTCTCGAGGCCGCCATCAGTGACGCGGATGTCGTCATGCTCTGCACCTCGTCCGCAGGTCCGGTGATCGATCCGTCGAGCCTGAGTAAACCGGCGCTGATCACCTCCATCAGCACCAACGCGCCGCGCGCCCATGAGGTGCCGCCGCAGAGCCTCAATGACATGCAGGTATTCTGCGACTACCGTATGACCACCCCGGGTTCGGCCGGTGAGATGCTGATTGCGGGCGAGCAGCATGGCTGGGATAGAAATGCGATTGTTGGCGATTTGCCCGACCTGCTCAGCGAGAAAGTGCAGCGCCCCGACTATGAGCGCCATGTGTTCTTCCGCTCCATCGGCCTGGGCCTGGAGGACATTGCGCTGGCCAATGCCATCTACCGCCTACACCCCTGACACCCCAATTCACTTGTGGGAGCGAGCCTGCTCGCGAATACGATCGTTCATTCAACATTGATGTTGACTGATACGACGCTTTCGCGAGCAGGCTCGCTCCCACAGAGAATCTCGACAACATTGGCATTTGCGCCCCATCAGGAGACGTTCATGAGCCAGGCAGACTTCATCATCATCGGCGGCGGGATTGCCGGCGCTTCCACCGGTTTCTGGCTGTCGCAGCACGCACGCGTGATCGTGCTCGAACGCGAGTCCCACCCGGCCTATCACTCCACCGGACGCTCGGCGGCGCTGTACACCGCCGCCTACGGAACACCTCAGGTGCGTGCGTTAACCCAGGCCAGCCGCGACTTCTTCGACAATCCGCCAAGCGGTTTCTGCGAACACCCGCTGCTGACCCCGCGCGGCGAGATGACCGTGGACTTTACCGGCGACCCGGCCGAACTGAACAATCAATACCTGAGCGCCAAAGCCACGGTCCCTGAAATGCAATTGCTGAGCGCCGATGAGGCCTGCGTGCGCGTGCCGATCCTGCGCCGGGAAAAAGTCCACGGCGCGATCTACGATCCGACTGCCAGCGACATCGACACCGATGCCCTGCATCAGGGCTACCTGCGTGGCATCCGCCGCAATCAGGGCGAAGTCCATACCGACAGCGAAGTCCTGAGCCTGAGCCGCGATGCCGCAGGCTTGTGGCAGGTACAAACCCAGGGCCAGACCTTCAGCGCGCCGGTCATCATCAACGCCGCCGGCGCCTGGGCCGACAAGATCGGTGAAATGGCCGGTGCCCGGCCCCTGGGCCTGCAACCCAAGCGCCGCGCGGCCTTCATCTTCGCCGGCCCCGAGGGCGTGGACATCCACCATTGGCCGATGCTGGTGAGCCTCGACGAATCCTTCTACATGAAACCCGATGCCGGGATGTTCCTCGGCTCGCCGGCCAACGCAGACCCGGTCGACCCCCACGACGTGCAGCCCGAAGAGCTGGACATCGCCATGGGCATCTACCAGATCGAGGAAGCCACCACCCTGACCATCCGCCGCCCGACCCGAACCTGGGCTGGTTTGCGCAGTTTTGTCAGCGATGGCGACTTGCTGTCCGGCTTCGATCCGCAGGTGCAGGGGTTGTTCTGGGTGGCGGCACAAGGCGGCTACGGCATCCAGACCTCGCCAGCCATGGGCCAGGCCAGTGCCGCGCTCGTACGCGGTGAACCCCTGCCCGAACCCCTCACCCGCTTCGGTCTGAATGCCGCAATGCTGTCCCCTGCCCGCCTGGGTTGACTGCAGTCCTCAGGTGACGCGCCGATTCGATTGCGGCACACTTTCAGCGTCCTGTTTGACGGGGCGCTGAAGCTGCCCGGAGCCCCACTGTATGAACGCACCTGAACAAGATCCGGTCCTGAACGAGACGTCCCTGGACAACTTCCGGGCCATCGCCGATGCCATCGCCACGCTGTTTTTCCCCCACGCCGAAGTGGTGCTGCACGATTTGCGCACGCAAAAGGTCGACTACATCGCCAACAACCTGTCGAAACGGGAAATCGGTGACGACTCGGCCCTGGAGGACATGCTCAGCGACGATGTCAGCGAACGCAACATCGGGCCATACGAAAAGCTCAATTGGGATGGTCAGAAGATTCGCAGTCTCAGCACCGTGCTGCGCGACCGCGAGGGACACCCGCTGGCGGTGCTGTGCATCAACCTGAATATTTCGCTGTTCGAGAATGCCAAGGCCGCGCTGGACTTGTTCCTGTCGCCGACCAAGCTGATTCCGCAGCCCGATGCACTGTTTCGCGATGACTGGCAGGAGCGGATCAACACCTTCCTCCACGCCTGGCTGCGCGAACGCCAGCTGAGCCTGAACCTGCTAACCCGCGACCACAAACGTGAACTGGTGCTGGCCCTGCACGCCGAAGGCGCCTTCAAGGGCAAGAGCGCATCGAACTATGTGGCCAATGTACTGAACATGGGGCGGGCGACGGTGTACAAGCATTTGAAGGAACTCAAAGGCTGAGCATCCGACACCAACACACCGTATGGCCATGGTCGCCAACGATAACGCGGGAAACCCGACACCCCGCCGCGACCTCAGGCCCACCTGTAGGAGCGAGCACGCTCGCGATGTTCGTCAACGATAACGCGGGAAACCTGACACCCCGCCGTGACCTCAGGTTCATCGCGAGCATGCTCGCTCCTACAGATGGCGCGTCCCCAGCCCGTTATTCCAGCGCCGCAGCCGGGCCGAAGAACTCGTAGCGGCTCTGCTTCTCGGGTACGCCCAACGCCTTGAGGTGGCGCTTGACCGCCGCCATGAAGCCTTTAGGCCCAAGGAAGTAAGCATCCAGGTCGCGCTCTTCGGGCAACCAGGCCGCCAGTTGTTCCTGGCTCAGCAGCCCGACCTTGTGCGCTGCCGGGCTGACGCCGTCATCTTCGGCATAGCAGTAGAAACGCTTGAGTTGCGGGTGACGCTCGGCCAGCCCGTCGATCCAGTCGCGGAAGGCGTGGACGCTGCCATTGCGTGCGCAGTGGATAAAGTGCACCGGCCTCTCGGTTTCCAGGGCCGCTTCCAGCATGGCCAGGGTCGGGGTGATGCCGACGCCACCGCTGATCAGCACCAGCGGTTTGTCACTGGCGCTCAGGGTGAACTCGCCCGATGGCGGGAACAGCTGGATGCTCGCCCCTACATGCAATTGATCGTGCAAGTGATTGGAGGCTCGCCCGCCATCTTCACGCTTGACGCTAATGCGGTATTGGCCCTTGTTCGCCAACGCCGACAGCGAATAGTTGCGACGAATCTCTTCGCCATCAAGGATCAGTTTCATGCCGATGTACTGGCCTGGCTCGGCGGCGAGGATAGGCCCCTTGTCAGCCGGTTCGAAATAGAAAGAGGTGATTTCCACACTTTCCTCGACCTTGGCCGCCACGATGAATTCCCGCGCCCCGCGCCAGCCGCCCGGTGCCTGCTCTTTCTGGTCGTAGATACTGGTTTCGGCACCGATCAGGATGTCCGCCAGTTGACCGTAAGCCGCTCCCCATGCCGCAATCACTTCAGGCGTGGCGATTTCTTCGCCCAGCACCTCGGCAATGGCCCGCAGCAGGCAGCTACCTACAATCGGGTAGTGTTCCGGCAGAATCTGCAGGGCCACGTGCTTGTTGATGATCTTGGCCACCAGATCGCCCAACTGATCAAGCTGGTCGATGTGGCGGGCGTACATCAATACACCGTTCGCCAGGGCGCGCGGTTGATCACCGCTGGCCTGGTGAGCCTGGTTGAACAGAGGACGGACTTGCGGATATTCGGACAACATCATCCGGTAGAAGTGAGTGATCAGCGCTTCGCCACCGCTTTCAAGCAATGGCACAGTGGACTTGACGATGGCACGGTCTTGAACGCTCAGCATAAGGTGACTCCTGGGCAACGGGTTTTTTTAACAGTTGCCTTAGACTTATCAGTTTCCGTGCCAACTATTAAAACCTTAAAAATCAATTACTTAATTGCGCAGTAGTCATTACGACACACAGCAGGTTATAGTCTTATCGACTACACGGAGTCACTATGACTGCAAAATCCTTGCTTACTGCGCTGTTGCCACTGGTGGCGGACCTGTCCCGCGAACTCCCCGAGGGCGAACGCTATCGACGCTTGCTGGAAGCCATGCGCGCCCTGCTCCCCTGTGATGCCGCCGCCCTGCTGCGCCTCGATGGCGAATGGCTGGTGCCGCTGGCTGTCGATGGCTTGAGCACCGATACCCTCGGCCGGCGCTTCAAGGTCAGCGAACACCCGCGTTTTGAGGCACTGCTCAGCAGCGCCGGCCCCACGCGGTTTGCCGCTGACAGCAATATGCCCGACCCGTATGACGGCCTGGTCGATGGCCTGGACGATCATCTGGAAGTCCACGATTGCATGGGTTGCCCGCTGTTTATCGATGAGCGACCGTGGGGCCTGCTGACACTCGACGCCCTCAACCCGGAACAGTTCGAACCGATCGAGCTCGATGCCCTGGAGGCTTTCGCCAGCCTCGCGGCAGCTACCGTCAACGCCGCTGAACGGATCGAGCGCTTGAACAACAGGGTCGAAGACGAACACCAGCGCGCCGAGGTATACCGTCAGGCCAGCGGCCAGCAAAGCCGCGAAATGATTGGTCAAAGCAAAGCGCACAAACGCCTGGTGGAAGAGATCAACCTGGTGGGCGGCAGCGATCTGACGGTGCTGATCACCGGGGAAACCGGGGTGGGCAAGGAGCTGGTGGCCCAGGCTATCCACGCCGCCTCGCCGCGTGCCGACAAACCCATTATCAGCCTCAACTGCGCTGCCTTGCCGGATACGCTGGTGGAGAGCGAGCTGTTCGGGCACGTCCGCGGGGCCTTTACCGGGGCGCTGAACGACCGACGCGGCAAGTTTGAACTGGCCAATGGCGGCACGCTGTTCCTGGATGAGGTGGGCGAGCTGTCGCTGACCGTGCAGGCCAAATTGCTGCGCGTGCTGCAAAGCGGTCAGCTACAGCGGCTGGGTTCGGACAAGGAGCATCAGGTCGATGTGCGACTGATCGCAGCGACCAATCGCGACTTGGCCGAAGAAGTGCGCAGTGGTCGCTACCGCGCCGATTTTTATCACCGGCTCAGCGTTTACCCGTTGCTGGTACCGGCACTGCGTGACCGTGGGCGCGATGTGTTGCTGCTCAGCGGTTACTTCCTCGAACAGAACCGCTCGCGCATGGGCCTCAACAGCCTGCGCCTGAGCACCGATGCCCAAGCGGCGTTGTTGGCCTACGGTTGGCCCGGCAATGTGCGCGAGCTGGAACACCTGATCGGCCGCAGTGCGTTGAAGGCGCTGGGTAACTGCAAGGAGCGACCGAAAATTCTCAGCTTGAGTGCCGCCGACCTCGATCTGCCCCATGGCAACGTCGAAGTCAGCGCCGAGCAACCCACCGCTGCAGCCGAAACGGTGACCGGGGATTTGCGCGAAGCCACCGAGCGTTATCAGCGCCAATTGATCGGCGCTTGCCTTGAACGACACCACCACAACTGGGCGAGCGCTGCCCGCGAGCTGGGCCTGGATCGGGCCAACCTCGGGCGGATGGCCAAGCGCCTGGGGATGAAATAAGCACCGGGGGCAATCGCTGCGAGTGGCGCATAACTTGCTTCGAGAGCCATCTTCGCGGCGACATTCTGTCGCCGCTGCCTGCCCCCGGATGCGACTGACCGCCCAATGAATACGACGTTTTCCTGTGTAGGCTGTGGCAAATGCTGCAATGACCACCACGTGCCCCTGACCCTGCAAGAAGCCCGGATGTGGGCGGCCGACGGTGGCCAGGTCATCGTGTTGGTGGAAGCCTTCCTGGGCAATGGCCTGGGCCTGCCGGCTCAGCAACGCGAGCACGCCGAACGGCGCTCGGCAGTGGTGCGCAGCGGCACCTGCGAGGCTTTCGTTGCCATCACTTTTGCCGCCTACAGCACCGGCGCCTGCCGCCATCTTGACCAGGACAACCTGTGCCGCATCTACGAACGCCGGCCGCTGGTGTGCCGCATCTATCCGATGGAGATCAATCCGCACATTCCCCTGAACATCGCTGCCAAGGAATGTCCGCCGCAATCATGGGAACAGGGACCGCCGCTGATTGTCGGTGGAGAGCTGGCGGATCCGCAACTGGCGGACCTGATCCAGCGCTCTCGCCAGGCGGATCGCGATGACATCCACATCAAGGATGCGATATGCGCGCTATTGGAGATTCGAACCACTGCACTCAAGGGCGACGGGTTTACCGCTTACCTGCCGGACATGACCGCGTTCGCCACGATCATCGACGAATTGGCCGGACAGACGTTACCGGCGTGGGAAAGCGAATGGCAGTTTCATGTGTCGGGGAACGATGTCGCCGGCCCCCTATTGGCAGCGGGTGCGCAGGTGGCGACCGAGTCGCCCGCTCACTATGCTTTCATTTCGTTGCGAAAGGCTTGAGCCCACCAGGCAACACCTGTATTCGCCCCTTCGCGAAGCACACTGGATAAACCTGAGACCTAACGCTTGCCCATCGAACGGCGAGTCCCCGGAGGCGCCATCCCCGGCGTCTTGGTGTGGCCATTCTTGGCGCCGTTCTTGTACCACGGCTGGCTGGCGTCCTTGGTGGCCTGCAGCTCACCGGGCTTGAACGGGAACTTGAACGCCGGGATTGCGGATTTGGTCTCGCTGTCAGCGCTGGAGTCGACGCTGTCTGGCAGCTCTGCCTGTTCGTCGCTCAAGGCGTCGGCTACCGGCGGTTGTTTCGGGGAAGTCATGAAAAGCTCCGGGTGATGCACACTGTGTCGGGCCCGTTCAGCGAGCCGCGAAAGACGCCAGTATAGCGGAAGGGCAGGTACAAGCTTCAAGCTGCAAGCTTCAAGTTAAACGCGCTGCGGATAGCTTTTGACTTGCGGCTTGGCGCTTGAAGCTTGTAGCTTTCCTCCCATTCTCTCCGCCTGACGAGCCCTGCGCCCATGAAAAAGACTGTTCTCGCCTTCAGCCGCGTCACGCCAGAAATGGTTGAACGCCTGCAACAAGACTTCGACGTCATCGTGCCGAACCCGAAAAAGGGTGATATCAACGCTCAGTTTAACGAAGCCCTGCCCCATGCCCACGGATTGATCGGGGTCGGTCGCAAGCTCGGTCGTGCACAACTGGAAAACGCCGCCAGTCTGGAAGTCGTGTCCAGCGTTTCCGTGGGCTATGACAACTACGACGTGGACTATTTCAACGAACGCGGGATCATGCTCACCAACACCCCGGACGTGCTGACTGAAAGCACCGCCGACCTGGCCTTCGCCTTGTTGATGAGCAGTGCACGCCGCGTCGCCGAGCTCGACGCCTGGACCAAGGCAGGCCAGTGGCAAGCCACCGTCGGTGCCCCGCTGTTCGGCTGCGATGTCCACGGCAAGACCCTGGGCATTGTCGGCATGGGTAACATCGGCGCGGCCATCGCGCGCCGAGGTCGGCTGGGCTTCAACATGCCGATCATCTACAGCGGCAACAGCCGCAAGACTGCGCTGGAGCAGGAACTCGGTGCGCAAATGCGCAGCCTGGACGAGCTGTTGGCTGAAGCCGACTTCGTTTGCCTGGTGGTTCCGCTCAGCGAGAAGACCAGACACTTGATCAGCCATCGCGAACTGGCCCTGATGAAGCCGAGCGCGATCCTGGTGAACATCGCTCGGGGTCCAGTGGTGGACGAGCCAGCACTGATCGATGCGCTGCAAAACAACCGCATTCGCGGTGCCGGGCTGGACGTGTATGAAAAGGAGCCGCTGGCCGAGTCGCCGCTGTTTCAGCTGAAAAACGCAGTGACCTTGCCGCATATCGGTTCGGCCACCCATGAAACCCGCGATGCCATGGCCAACCGTGCCCTGGCGAACCTGCGCAGCGCCTTGCTAGGTGAGCGCCCACAAGACCTGGTCAACCCGCAGGTCTGGAAAGGCTGAATGAACGATGGCACGTCGGGTTGGACGTGCCATTTTTTCATAACTTCAAGCGACCTGCTATTAAATAGTACAGACGACATAACTCGCAACGTAGTCTCCGACTGAACTTTCCCGAACAACTATAAACTTCGAGCCATTAAAAAAGCACCCAGCGTGCACTCGGAGAATACCCCAATGAATAAACTCACCACCGCCTCCGTGATAAGGCGGAGCAAAGTACTTATTGTTTTAACCGCTACATTATTCGGCTTGATGACGCTGGCCAACAATGTTACCGATTATGCGGCATACGCCGAATACATCGGGCGCATCATCAGCATGAGCGACACCACGGGCAACGACTCACGGCGCTACAGGTCCATTACGTCCAACATGTTTCATCATCGCTTTTACTGGGCAATCATTTCACTCGAAATTATTTTTACTTTTAGTTGCCTGGTGGGAACCTGGCAGCTCTATCGAAAACTCGATGCACCACGCAACGAGTTTCATGAAGCAAAAAAATTCGCGATCGCTGGCCTCGTGACAGGTATTTTTGTTTATCAGGCTTTATACGTCACCATACTCAATGAATGGTTCGACATGGATTACTCCGTTCACCGCAACACCTATATTTGGGCACAAAACAATATTGAATACATGTTTTTCGGCCTGATCTTTCTCACGGCAATAAAAGACAGCTGAACAGCCTGCGGCTCAGGCCAGCTTCCCCGTCACGGGTTTGGTGCTCGTGCCGGGCTTGCGAAACACCAACACGTTACCCAGCATGACCAGTACCAGGCCCACGAGCGCCGGGGGCGTCCATTGGTAGCCTTCGGCGAACGCCGAGACATTCAGCGCCACCACCGGAAACAGAACGGTGCAATAGGCTGCGCGCTCGGGCCCCATGCGTCCGACCAGGGTCAGGTACGCAGTGAAACCGATGACCGAACCGGGAATCACCAGGTACAACAGCGAGCCGATGTAGCGAGCGTTCCATTCCATGTCGAACGGGATCTCCTTGACCAGGCACCACACCGACAACATCGCCGCGCCATAGGCCATGCCCCAGGCATTGGTCGTCAGCGGCTTGAGCCCGGCCTTTTGTTGCAGGCTCGACAGCATGTTCCCCGCCGAGAAACACAGGGTGCCGCACAGGGCCAGGCCAAGGCCAAGCAAGGTTTGCGGGCTGGCGGTGTGACCCGCCAGCTCGGGCCAGAACAGCAGGCCCAGACCAAGCAAGCCCAACGCGCCACCCATCAGCACATTGCGAGCGATTTTCTGAGCGAAGAACACCCGTGCATTCAGCGCATTCCATAGCGTGGCCGTGGAAAACACCACGGCGACCAGGCCGCTGGGTATCCACTGACTGGCGGTCAGGAAACACATGAAGTTGACGCAGAACAGGCACAACCCCTGCGCCAGGCAAATCACGTGCCCGCGGCGGTTCATCACTTGCAGGCGGCGACTGAGCAGCAAAATCCCGAACAGCACCAGCGCCGCCAAGCCAAAGCGATAGACAATGGACACGGGAATCGCCACCACGCCCAGTTGCCATTTCAGGGCGATCCAGGTGGTGCCCCAGATCAGCACGGTCAGCAGGTACAACGAAAGGTTCATGGCAAAGGCTCCTTGATAGGCGACCAGTGTCCTGCGCCGCGTTGCGTCGCACTTGCATAATCTTGCGCTTTTGTCAGGCGACGGGCTGGCAGGCGAAGGCCTACGGAGTAGGATGCAAGGCGTTGGAGAGAAACGATCATGCCCGCACTGGAATCCCTGCAAGTGTTTCAAGCCCTCAACCGCTCGCCCAATGCTCGCCTGGAGCATAGCGCCGAGCTCGGTGACGGATTGGCAGCAGCCTTGTGGAACAACCATCACGATGCCCAGGACTACGAAGCGCCGAGCCACCATACGCTGTCCTGCTACATCGCTGGCGGTACCGGGACCTTCCGGCGGGACCAGCCCGGCACCAAGGGCGGTCCGGACAAGCTGTGCATCCTGCCGGCCGACCATCAGTCAGGCTGGGTGATCAATGGCGACATTCGCCTGGCACACCTGTATTTCAGCCCCGAACAATTTGCCCTCGGCTGCGTCACCCTGCTCGATCGCGAGCCACGGCAACTGCAGTTGCGTGAGCAAACTTTTCTGGATGACCCACAACAGGCGTTGCGCTTTCGGCACTTGATCAGCCTCAAATGGGACGAACCGGGAGAACGTCTGCTCACCAGCAGCCTGGCCCATGAAATGCTCGCCCACGCCCTGCTCAGCCAGGTCAGCGTGCGTCCCGACTTGCGCCTCAAGGGTGGCCTGGCCGCGCATCAGCGAAGGCACCTTGTGGAGTTCATCGACAGTCAATTGGCCGAAGCCATCAGCCTGGGGCAGTTGGCGGCATTGTGCGCGCTGTCGGAATATCACTTTGCGCGGATGTTCCGTGAGAGTTTCGGCTTGCCACCCCACCAGTATGTACTGGCGCGGCGCCTCAACCGGGCGCGGGATTTGCTGCGCACTACCTTGCAGCCATTGGGGGAGATTGCAATGGCGTGCGGATTTTCCAGTGCCAGTCATTTCACCAATCGTTTCAGGCAGGCGCTAGGTGGAACGCCGGGAGAATATCGGCAGGCGTTTTTACGATAAATAAGGGAAAGTTCGATTACTTTCGATTCAAAAATCAATCCTGTTTATTTCGAAATACAGCAAACATAACGAAACCCTGGTATTTCTGACAGTATCCACTCAACACTCGGACAAGTAATACTCCTCTCTCACCAAGGAGTTTTATATCATGTCCAAAACAACCTGTAACACTGAAGCGACCACCCTCAACAGCGAATTCGATGGAGCTAAATCCGAAGGCTCCGCAACGATCAACGTTGCAAGCTACGGTAAAGACTTCTCTTTTACGAATGTCTACACCCGGCAGGATACCTCCCTGTTTGAAATTTTCGCCACCAACGACGACCAGTCCTACGGACTGACACTTAAACTCCAAAAGGAGTTTGATGAGAGCGAAGATTCTCTGCGCGTCATAAACCAAATGCAGTTTTTGGCAAGACAACACAATGGTTCTCACGACGTTTATTCTTTCGTCCACGACAAGATTGGCCGGATTTCCATAAAGTTATCTGATGATGGAAGCATTAAAGAAATTGACTTTAAGCTCAACCTGAAACTCGGCGTCAACGGACCGCTGGATTGGTCCACAGGGCAAATCAAACTCAATAGTAAATAACGCTTCCCCGCCCACCTCACCGTCCTTGCCAGCAGCACGACAAGGACGGTTTGCTTCAGGAACAAAACACCGCCCCCTCGTCAAAACTCCAAGGTGCTCGACAACGTCACCTGCCGCGAATCCCCCATCGACACAAAGAACCGGCTCGCCGCCGAGGTGTAGTACGTGCGGTCAAACAGGTTTTTCACGTTGAGTTGAAACTTGACCCGCTGCCCATCGAGTTGGGTGTCATAGGTGGCGAACGCGTCGGCGACGGTGTAGCTCGGCAGGTCGAAATCATTCACGGCATTGCCCGCTCGTTCGCCGACATAGCGTGCTCCAGCGCCAACCCGCAGCTGATCGCCACCGACAATCGTGCCGAAGTCATAGACCGCCGACAGTGAGCCACTATTCTTCGCGACGTTCTGCAGCTGTTTACCTTTGTAGACCGGGTCCTGCGTCACTTCGGCATCGGTGTAGGCATAACTGCCGATCATGCTCCAGCGGTCGCTGAGCTGGCCGCTCAAGTCCACTTCCAGGCCACGGGAACGCACTTCACCGGCCGCACTGTAGAGGGTCACCGGGCCTTCGGCGTTAGCCACCAGGACGTTGCGCTTCTTGATGTCGAACAATGCAAGGTTGCCCGTTACGCGGCCCGGCATTTCCAGCCTGGCCCCCACTTCCCACGACTTGGCTTCTTCCGGCGCGATGCTGCCGTCGAGCACGGTGCTGCTGCCGCTCAGTGGGGCAATGGTCGAGTTGGGTTTGAACGATTCGGTGTAGCTGCCATAGAAGGACAGTTCATTGGTATAGCGGTAGACCAGGCCGGCGCGCGGCACCCATTTTTGCCCATTGCTGTCGGTGTTGGCCTTGAACGGCACGCCTTTGCCGGCGTACTGGTCGTACTCCTGGAAACGTCCGCCAGCCACCAGGATCCATTGGTCTGTGAGGTGGATCGAGTCCTGCAAATACACCGAATCGCTACGCAGGATATCGGTCTGCGCACTGTCGGCCGGGCTGACTGTGGTGCCGGGGACTTCGCGGCCGTATACCGGGTCGAGGTAGCTGAAGGTTGTCAGGCTTTTCTGACGGATCAGGTCGGCGCGGTAGATCTTGCGGTATTCGTCATCGACCCCGAGCACCAGGTCATGTTGCATGCCGGCTACGTCGATCTTGCCTTCGAGGCTCGCAGTCGTGAAACGGTCCGTACTCATAGCGTTCTGCGTGCCGTCCATGTTGCGTGAGAGCGTGCCGTTGCGGGTATCGATGGCGGTCACACGCACCTGGCTGGCGTCATAGGTCTCACGATTCCAGCTGTAGCCGAAATGGGCTTTCCAGTTGTCGTTGAGGTCGTGATCGGCCTGGAAGTGATACAGGTCGGAGCGCCCTTCCATGTTGTTGAACGGTTCGTCGAGCCGGCGATCACGGGGGATGTTCAGCGGATGATTGTCACGCGGATCGATCACCGTGCCACGGTCGAACGGGGTCAGGAACTCCCGGTGTTCATAGGCGAACGTCAGTTGGGTGCTTTCACCAAACCAGGCCAGCGACGGCGCCACCAGCGTCTCGCGATGCACCCCGTAGTTGCGCCAGTAATCCTCGTCTTCGTGGTCCAACACCAGACGGTAGGCCAACCCGGACTCACCCAGGGCGCCCGTGCTGTCAAAGGTGCCGCCGCTGCCGTTCTTGTCCTCGCCATAAGTCGAACCACGCAGGGTCAGGGCATTGTAGGGATCAAGCTCCGGCTGCTTGCTGACCATGTTGACCACGCCGCCGGGATCCTGGATACCATAGAGCAGCGAGGCCGGGCCCTTGAGCACTTCGACCCGGTCCACTGTCGCGTTCAAGCCCCGCCCCTGCACCACCGGCATGCCGTCACGCATGATCGAACCGTTGCGGTTGTCGCCGAAACCGCGGGTCATCACCGAATCCTGGGTGCTGCCCAGCGTGTTGCCCTGGGTGATGCCGCTGACGTTCGCCAGCGCGTCATCCAGGTTACGCGGAGCCTGGTCGCGAATGACCTGGGCCGGGACGACGTTGACCGTCTGGGGAATTTCCTGAAGCGGCGTCGAGGAACGCATCACCGAGCTGGTGGGTGGCGGCTGGTAACTTGTGGACGGGTCCATCACCGAGGTGATGGTGGTAGCGCCCAGATTCAACGCGCCCTCGGTCGGTAGCGGTTCCAGGACCATGGTGTGGCCATCGATGCGCCGCGAGGTCAAGCCGCAACCGCCGAGCAACCGCTGCAGGGCCTGTTCTGCACTCAACTGCCCGTTGAGCGCCGGGGCAGTGAGGCCGTAAGGCGCTTCATCGGTATAGACCACGCTGATACCGGTGATGCGGCTGAAGTCGCTCAAGGCCTGGGGCAGTGGTTTGGCGACCATCGAAAAGCTGAACAGCGTGCTTTGCGGGGCGCCGGCCTGCGCGGCCATCGCCTCGTTCAGCGGCAGCAGCGCCAATGCCGCGAAGCTCAACGCAGACACACCCAACCATTGTTTGACCGAACCCGGTATTGCCCTGGACTTCATGACTCATGACCTGTGTAGAACCGCAACGGATGCGAATGAATCGCAGTTTCAGTCACTACACGGATGGCATTCGGTTTTACCTCAGCAGAAAGTTGAAAATAATTATTCCAAGAAGGTGTGGTGTCAGATTGGCCCCTTCGCGAGCAGGCTCGCTCCCACACTTGGAATGCGTTCTCCTGCTCGCGAAGGGGCCAATCGTCTCAGCGCAAAATAATCAGGTGCCCCAGAACCTGGTGTTGCTCAAACCCCAACACCCCCCGCAATGAACTCAACACCGCTTGTGGGTCCTTGCTCGCAAAGCTGCCGCTGATCTGCCGCTGCGCCAATTCATCATTGAGCACCACGATCCTCCCCGGGTAATAACGGCGCAAATCCTCGACCACATCAGCCAGCGGCGCCTTGTAGTAGGTGAGCCATCCCTGGCGCCATGCCAGCTGAGCTTCACTGTCCACCACGTGCAGTTGTTCCGCGGAGCCTCTGCCGTAGGCCACTTGCTGGCCGGCCGTCAGGACTTGCTGATGCGCGTTCTTGTCTGCCGTCACGCCAACCCGGCCAGACAACACCGTCACCTGCGCCCCATGAGGTTGCAGTCGCACTTCGAACTGGGTGCCGAGTACCCGCGCCTGGCCCTTCTCGGCGTCGACCACAAACGGCTCGCCGGCATGGGTCACGCGGAAAAATCCGGCACCGCGGCGCACTTGCACATGCCGCTCACCGCCCCTGAAATCCACGGCAATCGCACTGTCGGCGTCAAGGGTGACCTGCGATTGATCGGCCAGGGTGACGGTGCGGATCTCCCCCGGCGCCGAGACGTAATCGGCACCCAGGTCGTCGACCCAGCGCAACGGCTGCCAACCGCCGCCGAGGCCGATCATCAGCAGCAGGCAAGCCGCCATGGCCAGCGCGCCCGACCAGCGCCGCACGCTGCTGCGGCGTGAGCGATTCATCGCGTTGAGGTACCCCTGCAAGGCCAGCGCGTCCTCATCGGCGAGCCTGCGCGCCGGCACTTCACTCAACTCCCACAACACTTGCGCACGGGCATAAGCCTGCGCATGCGCGGGGTCGGCCTGCAACCATTGACTGAAGGTGGCTTGGTCACCGCTGCTAGGCTGGTCATGCAACAGACTTAACCAGGCCAGCGCTTGCTGTTCCTGAGCGGGCGTCGGCATGACGCGTTCGATGCTGTTCACTGTGCATTCCCTGGCGTACGCGGCTCGGACTCGCGCAGGCTGGCCTTGCAGGCCTCGAGCGCGCGCATCATATGTTTTTCCACGGCACTCTGGGACAGGCCCATGGCCTTGGCGATCTCGGCGTACTTGCGACCATGGATGCGGTTGAGCAAAAAGATCTGCCGCGTGCGTTCCGGTAACGCGCGTAACGCTGCTTCGACGTGGCGCAGATCGTTGCCTGCCTCCAGTGCCGCTTGCGGCTCGCCGCCCATACAGTGCGCCGATTCGGCCATCAAACCTTCGTTGGCCCGCACCCGCGTGCCTTCGCTGCGCAAGTGGTCGATGGCGATGTTGCTGGCGCTGCGCAGCAGATAGGTGCTGAGTTCTTCAACTTGCACCAAGGGGCGTCGCCAAAACCGTACGAACAAGTCTTGCACCAGGTCCGCCGCCGTCGCTCGACAACCCACGCGACGGCTCACCAACGCTTCCATTTGCGCACGCTGGGAGAGAAATACCTGGAGAAAATGCGCACGGTCGCCGCGTGGTTCGCGGTGCTCGATCTCGGGAGATTCGGGAGTAGTCATCGATTCAATACTGCGCCATAGCGGCAATCGGGCTGGCCCACAACCGGGTGTGTGATCAGCGAGGCGCAATACTAATGATAAATATTCTCATACGCAAAACTAGATGAATGAACCTGAATAGCAAATATCAGAGCGCCCAACTCGCCGAGTGCGACGGTTCGCTGGATCCTTTGGCCACAAAACTAAACGGGCCTGCATTGCAGGCCCGTTTTCATTGGGAGGGTCAATCAGGCATCAAGCGTTTTGCGCAGCCTGTTCGTTTTCAAGAAACTCTTCTTCCAGCAGCTTGTCGGCGTGAGGCCGGCGCTCGAAGGGCACCACGGCAGCGCGTGGTTTGCCGCGCAGTTTGCCGAACAGGTGTTCAAGGGCGTGTTCGAGTTTCTCGGCAGCTCCGTCGATCGCCAGTTCCAGGCTGGCGGCTTTATGGGTGACAGAAATCGGTTGGTGGCCTTTTGGCCGCGCTTCCAGCTGGCAGCGCAAATCATGGGGACCCGGCTTGTCGCCGTTCTCGTCCCGCAGGTGAACCTCGACGCGGGTCAGGTCCTCCTCATAACGTTCGAGCGTGCTCTCAATGGTGGTTCGTACCCACTCCTCCAGTCGGATGCTGCTTTGAATATGGTTATCGCTATTGACTTGGATTTGCATAGTTCATCCCTTATTTCAGCTAGCTCGCGAGAGGCCGGTCAGCTAAGCCCTTGGGCGTCATCACCGTGACCTCTTACTTACACAATCGGTCTGTACGATGAACAATTCAACCCCTAAAAAAAGATAAATATCTAATCGCAAAAAAAGCCGGACAACCGGCAAAAGCGCTGTTAAGGTCGGGAGTTGGGTCGCCCCTCTCCTACGAAATAATTGCTCACATCTGCCGCTCCCCCAGCGGGTGCAGGCCGCGAAAAATCGCCGCCTCCTCCACCAGCCAGTCATGTACCGCCCGCACGCCCGGATGGCTCAGCGCCCCCGGCGCGTAGAGCACCATGTAGCGCTTGTGATTGGGCACCGCCAGGCCGAACGGTACGATCAATGCGCCCCGCTCCAGCTCGTCATTGAGCAGCGTACGCCGTGCAATCGCCACGCCCATCCCGGCGATGGCCGCTTCGATGGTCAGGTGATTGCGATTGAAAGTATGCCCGCGCCGCACGTCGGCACCTTCAAAGCCGATGGCATCGAGATAGAACTCCCATTCCGCGTATTCATAGCTGCCGCGCCAGGCAGTAATGTCATGCAGCAACGGAAAATGCAGCAGGTCCGCCGGGCCATGCAACGGCGGACGCCCGCGTAACAGGCCCGGGGCACACACCGGGAAAATCTGCTCATCGAGCAAGGCTGTGGATAACAATCCGGGGTAGCTGCCGTCATTCAGATCGATGGCCAGGTCGAAATCGCCTTCGTGCAACGGTACGCTGCTGTCTTCGGCGACCAGGCGTAGCTGGATGTCCGGGAAGCGCTGCTGCAAGCGTGGCAGGCGCGGCGTAAGCCATTTGCTCAGGAAAGAAGGGATCGAACGCACCCGCAGTGTGCCGCTGATCATCCCCGCGTCCAGCCGGCGCAGTTCGGCATCGATGCTGCCGTAGGCCTCGTTGACCGTAATGGCCAGTCGCTGGCCTTCGGCGCTCAGCTCTACGCCCCGGGCACGCCGGTGAAACAGTCGAAAACCAAGGCGCTCCTCCAGCTGTCGGATCTGCTGGCTGACCGCCCCCGGCGTGATGTGCAGTTCTTCAGCGCAACGGGTGAACGACAGGTGCCGCGCGGCACAGGAAAACACCTGTAGCCAGACGTAAGTCTGGGCGTGTAATTGGCGGCTCATTGTTTAGTCCTGCTAAAGGCTGTCTTAGGAAGTTTCGTTGGTCACGTCGGACCGAGAGAGGCAGTATCGCTGAAAGTGCGCTTGTCCTACAAAAATGGCAGCGATTCATCTTCCATTGCAGGAATAGGCTTTAGCATGGCTATCAGTGTTTTCGATCTCTTCAAAGTTGGCATCGGTCCGTCCAGCTCCCATACGGTCGGCCCCATGCGTGCTGCCGCGACCTTCGCCCAGGCGCTGGTAGACCAGGGTTCAGTGACTGACGTACGGCGAGTGGAAATCCGCTTGTACGGCTCCCTGTCGGCGACCGGTGTCGGTCATGCCACCGACCGAGCTTGCGTCATGGGCTTGATGGGCGAATGGCCTGACCGTATCGACCCCTCCACCATCGACAGCCGGATCCATACCCTGCGTGAAACCGGCGAGTTGTTGCTGGCAGGCCAGGTGAGCATTGCCTTCGACTGGTCGCGCGATCTGCTGCTGCTCGACGAGAGCTTGCCCTACCACCCCAACGCCATGTCCCTGACCGCCTTCGGCGAAACCGGCGAACTGTTCGAACAGACGTACTACTCGGTCGGTGGTGGGTTCATCATCGAGGCGGCAGAAGCCGAGTCCGGGCTCTCCCCTACCCGCGACGAGGTTTTGCCCTACGACTTTTCCAGTGCCGTCGAGCTGCTCAAGCTCTGCAACCAGCACGGTCTGCGTGTCAGCGAGTTGATGATGGCCAACGAACGGGCCTGGCGCAGTGACGAAGAAATACGCCAGGGCTTGCTGCATATCTGGTCGGTGATGCGCGAATGCGTCGAGCAGGGGCTGGAGCACGAAGGCATCCTCCCCGGTGGCCTGAACGTGCCGCGACGTGCGGCGAAATTGCACCGCAGCCTGTTGGAAATCGGCAAGCCGAACGTCATCACGTCGACCCTGTCGGCCATGGAATGGGTGAACCTTTTCGCCCTCGCCGTGAACGAAGAAAACGCCGCCGGCGGTCGCATGGTGACAGCACCGACCAACGGTGCAGCGGGGATCATTCCGGCGGTGCTGCACTACTACATGAAATTCAACCCCGACGCGTCGGACGATGACGTCGTGGCGTTCTTTTTGGGCGCCGCCGCCGTCGGCATCCTGTGCAAGAAAAACGCCTCGATCTCTGGTGCCGAAGTCGGTTGTCAGGGCGAGGTCGGCTCTGCCTGCGCCATGGCCGCCGCCGGCCTGGCAGAAGTCCTCGGCGCCACGCCGGAGCAATTGGAAAACGCCGCCGAGATCGGCCTTGAACACAACCTCGGCCTGACCTGCGACCCGGTCGGCGGGCTGGTGCAAGTGCCGTGTATCGAACGCAACGCAATTGCTGCCGTAAAGGCAATCAACGCCACGCAAATGGCCCTGCGTGGCGACGGCAAACACTTCATCTCCCTGGACCGGGTGATCCGCACCATGCGCGACACCGGTGCCGACATGCACGACAAATACAAGGAGACATCCCGAGGCGGCCTGGCGGTGAACTGGGTAGAGTGCTGACCGGTTTGGTGGCATGCAGGCGCAAATTGCCCTGAAACGGGCAGCCCCCTATAGGAGCGAGCCTGCTCGCGATGGATGTCCGGACACCGCTGGCATTCAGACTGCCATCGTCATCGTTGGCGACCATCGCGAGCAGGATCGCTCCTACAGATGGTGTTTGCTGCCTGACAAAGTTTCCGGCATGCCCTTTGCTACATCCCGTTTGGAACATTGATGGCGATATTGACGAGAGAATGGCCGATGGTCCGGTGTTGCGAACCAACCCGATCACGGCCGGTCAACAACTGCACGTTCAATCAAGCGGTGACGCATCATGGACAACCCTTTCCAGCTCATTACCGATGCTTTTGCAGCGGACTATCAGATCAACCTGAGCATTCAGGGTCTTGATGGCAGCATCATGCTGACCCTGTCCAACAATGGCCGCGTAGTCGCAAAGCGCATGATCAGTGCCGAGCAACGCAACGATCCACAACGGCTCAAGCGTCTGGTGCAAAGCATCCAGTTCGGCATCGCCATCGAACAGGGGCACAGTGCGGTGGCGATTCTCGAAGCCATGACCGATGGCGGCACGCACAGCCTGCCGCCACCCTCGATAAAAAATCGCCCGCGCCCGGCCATCAGGCTTTAAAGCTCGCCCTTCTCCACTTCCGGATGTTCGCCCGAGCCCGCACCTGTCTTACGGTGCGGATGCTCGATCTTCACTGAAGGAAATTGCGAGGAGGCGTAGCGCACCACCAGGATCGCAAACGCCAGCAACAGGATCCCACCGCACAGGTAGATGATCCCCAGGTCGGGTGGATTGTGATGGGACACGTTTGAAATCAGCAGCCGCGTGAGCGCCGTGATCGCCACGTAGATCAGGAAACGCACCGGCATGTGATTGGTCTTGAAGTAAATCCCGACCATCGCTCCCAGTTCCAGGTAGATGAACAGCAGCAGGATGTCGTCGATCTTGATATGCCCCTGCTCGAGCATCCCGAGAAACTCCATCACCGCAGCCCACGCGGTCACCGCACCAATGGCAAACAGCGCCAGGTAGTGGAAAGTTTCGACGAACAGGTTGCCCAGTGACTCGGCCAGTTCATGCACGTTCTGCCGCAGCTTTTCGGCCCAGTTGATTTTCACGATGATGCTTCCTTAGGTCGACTCGACCGGATAATGCAGGTTGGACGTGACGGTTGTTCTGCATGCAGAAACAAGGCCACGACCATGATGGCGAGACGCCTTGGATTCTGCTCCGTGACGTTTGGTCGCAGCTATCTTTACCCAGCTACCAATACCCGACGCCTGACAAATCCCGAAACCGACCTACATTAAAAAGCCACTACCCAAATCCGAGAGATTCGCTTATCCTTTGCTGTATATAGATACAGTAGTCGAATCAGACTAATAAATTTGAAGGCATGTGAGGTGGTGAATGGCCGTCGAAGTGGTATACCGCAGCAGCCGAGATCTGGAGCGCTTGTTCATGGATAAAGCCGAAGCCGATCGTCATGACAAAATGCTCGAGCTGGCCGAGTTGCTGGCTGACGTGTTGCAGAAAGCTGTTCCGTCCTTGACCGAACAGCAAGTTGAAGAAGTCGGGATCTACATGGCGAAAAACCGCGACGTGTTCGCCAAGGCGTTCAAGAGCCAGCCGGACGCCTTGTCCGAACTGCTCACAGCGCCAGCGCAAGTCGTAGAGCCGGTTAAAGAAGTAGTGCCTGTTGAAGAGGCAATCGCTGAGCCGGTGGCCCCGACGAAGCCTGCCAAAGCCGCGAAAACCCCAAAGTAGGCAGCCCCCGTAAGAGCTGCCACAGGCTGCGATCTTTTGATCTTTTTATCGATACAGCACTTTCTCCGCCAACTCGTCTGCCACTCGAGCCGGAGAGCGTTTTTCCGCTTGGGCGTGTGCGAAGACTTCGGTGAGCCGCGAGCTGATTTTCGACAGGTGCGCGGTGATGGTCCCCAAGTCTTCACCACGATGCTTGAGCGAAACATAGATCAATCCGCCGGCATTGATCACGTAGTCGGGCGCATACAGGATGCCCCGCCTTTCCAGCTGATCGGCGACGTCCAGATGGGTCAGTTGATTGTTCGCCGAACCGGCCACTGCCGAGCAGCGTAGTTGCGTCACGCTGTGGCTGTTCAGCACCCCACCCAGACCGCACGGCGCGAGAATGTCGCAAGGTGTGCTTAGCAATGCGTCGTTGGCAATCGGGTGCGCGCCGAGTTGCTCCATCGCCAGTTGTACCTTGCCGTGGTCGATGTCGCTGACCAGCAGCTCGGCGCCAGCGGCGTGCAACTGCTCTGCCAGGGAAAAACCGACGTTGCCCAGACCCTGGATGGCTACGCGCAAGCCTTCAAGGTTATCGCTGCCCAACCGTGCCATCGCAGTGGCGCGTATACCGGCAAACACACCCATCGCCGCATGCGGCGCGGGGTCGCCCGCCGATGTGGTGCTGGTGACGTGTTGCGTCTGCTGGGCGATGCAATCCATGTCCGCCACTGAGGTACCGCTGTCGATGGCGGTGATGTAGCGCCCGTCGAGCTGATTGATACAGCGCCCGAAGGCTTCGAACAGCGCAGCGCGATCGGCCACGTGAACGGGGCGAATGATCACCGCCACGCCGCCGCCCTGGGCCAGGCCGGCCAAGGCCGCCTTGTAGCTCATGCCTTGGGCAAGGCGCACCGCATCCTCGACTGCAGACTCGTCGCTGGGATAGGCAAGATAACGGCAACCGCCCAGAGCAGGCCCCAAACGGCTGTTATGAATGGCAATCACCGCCTTCAACCCGGTGGCCGGGTCGACGCTCAGATGCAGCGATTCAAGGCGAGTGCTTTGCATGAGAGCGAACATCGTAAGGCTCCCGAATCACTTCTTGTAGTCGCCAGTATAGGCTTGCGCACAAAAATTGCAGAAGCGCACCGGCATAAGCAAAGGTGCCATGCTAGCTTTAGGAAATAACCGAAACGGCTCCCTGTGCGGTACTGGACGAATGGCAAAGACCGGTCTAAAACGAGGCATAGCCCGGAGATTTTCATGACGCCGCGCCAATCGTTTTTCGCCTGCCTGCAACGATCACCGCCTGCGCTGTTCGAGGCGGCGCTGTGGATTGCCGTCGAACATGACAATCAGGTGAACCCCGAAACAGTGTTGGCGCACTTCAAGGAACTGCAACTGCGCGTCAGTGGCAGCTTGCCAATGCTGCCAGTGAGCGAGTTGGCGCAACCGCTGCTCAGGCGCATGGTCGAGTTGGGGTTCGCCCAGGATGACTTCGCCCCCTTGCGCCCGCAAGTGGCATTGCTCGATAAGGTCCTGGAGCGTCGCCGCGGGCAGCCATTAGCCTTGGCGATGATAGCCCTCGAACTGGCCAGAGGCCTGGAGATTCCGTTGGTCGGCGTCAATTTCCCGGGGCATTTCCTGCTGCGGGTGCCAGGTGCCGACCATCTGCTCGACCCCTGCGGCGGCCGGCGCCTTTATCCCAACGATTGCCGGGAGCTGCTGCATCGCCAGTATGGCCCGAACATGCAACTTAACGCTGAGCACCTGGTCACGTCCACACCCGCGCAAATGCTTCAACGCCTGTCACGCAATCTGCGCCAGCTGCATCTCTCCCATGACGATTACATTGGCGCCTTGATCGACGCCGAACGCGTGCTGGAACTGGGCAACGCCAACGCCTCCGACTATCTGGCCAGGGCCAGCCTGTACCAACGGCTGGACTGCCCGAATGCCGAGCGCTTCGACCTGGAACATGCACTGCTGCTCAGCGACGATCCGATCCAGCGGATTCGCCTGACCGAGCGACTGGGGCATTTGCCGCCTAATTCCATCGTCCACTGAACCCTGGTGTATCTATCGCACCGCGTCATCGTTTTTCGCGGGCAAGCCTCGCTCCTAAGGGCGAACCAGGCGCTGCGGTGTGTCGCGGGCGAGTCCATCCAATTACGGGTATATGCGACACATCAAGGCGTGTCGGGCTGGTTCGCCGGATGTGCCTTGATGAACGCCGGATGGTTGGCCACCAATGCCGCTACCCGGCGGATTCGCGGATAAGCCTCAAGGGAAATGTTGAAGCGCTCGGCGGCATACAACTGTGGAATCAAGTACACATCCGCCAACCCGGGCTGGGAGCCAAAGCAGTAACCCTCATCACCAATCAGTTGCTCCACGGTCGCCAGCCCCTGGCTGATCCAGTGCGCAATCCACTCAACAACCTGCGGTTCATCAAAGCCCAACTGACGCAGCCGATTGAGTACGCTGACATTGTGCAGCGGATGCACATCGCAGCCGATCAGCGCTGCCACGCCGCGCTCATGGGCGCGGGCAACCAGATCCTTCGACAATAGCGGTACCTGTGGATAACGCTCTTCCAGGTACTCGATGATCGCCGGCGACTGAATCAGCAGCTCGCCTTCGTCGGTGCGCAAGGCCGGCACGCGGCCTTGCGGATTGATGGCCAGGTACGCTGGCTGGCGATGCTCCCCACCCGGTGGCGCAATCAGGTTGATTGGCAGCGCCTGGTAATCCAGGCCCTTGAGCGCCAACGCGATGCGCACCCGATAGGACGAAGTGGAGCGGTAGTAGGTATAGAGTTCCATGAACCGATCCCTTAGCGCGCTGGCAGCACTTTGCCGCGACATTCGCCGAAACCGATGGACGCAAACCCTTCGCGGCTGCAGCGGCCACGCAGGATGATTTCGTCGCCGTCCTCGAGGAATTTACGCACTTCGCCCGAGGCCAGTTCGATCGGCGTCTTACCGCCTTCAGTGATCTCCAGCAGACTGCCGAACTGACCGCTTTGAGGACCGGACAAGGTGCCTGAACCGAACAGATCACCGGCCTGCAACTGGCAGCCATTGACGCTGTGATGCGCCACCATTTGCGCCACGGTCCAGTACATGTGTTTCGAGTTGCTCAGGGTCAGGCGATGGGCCGGCAGGTTCTGCTCGCGCATGGCTTCGGTGAGCAGCAGGACTTCCAGTTCGATGTCGAATGCGCCGGCGGCTTGATCGCGTTTATCGAACAGGTACGGCAGCGGTTGTGGATCGCCTTCCGGACGTGCCGGCTGTGCGAGGCGGAACGGTTCCAGCGCTTCGGCCGTCACGACCCACGGAGAAATACTGGTGATGAAACTCTTCGACAGGAATGGCCCCAACGGCTGGTATTCCCAAGCCTGGATGTCACGTGCCGACCAGTCATTGAGCAGGCAGAAACCGGCGATGTGATCAGCGGCGTCACCAATGGCGATGGAGTCGCCCATGTCGTTGCCTGGGCCGATCCAGATCCCCAGCTCCAACTCATAATCCAGGCGTGCACAGGGGCCGAACGACGGCTCGGTCTGGCCGGCCGGCAGGGTCTGGCCTTTAGGTCGGCGCACGTCGGTGCCCGACGGGCGAATGGTCGAGGCGCGACCGTGATAGCCGATTGGTACGTACTTGTAGTTGGGCAGCAACGGATTGTCCGGACGGAACAGTTTGCCAACGTTCTGTGCGTGCTCGATGCCGACATAGAAGTCGGTGTAATCGTTGATTTTCGCGGGCAGATGCATCTGGCAGTCGGCAGCCAGTGGCAGCAGTTTGGCGCCCTGGGCCTCGATCTTGCCGCGCAGGGAGCTCCCCTCCTTGAGCATTTCGATCAAACGTTCACGCAGGGCCACGCGCGCTTCACGGCCTAGCTCGAAGAGCGCATTCAGTTGACCGCCACGGGTGGCTTCGACCGCGGCTTTTGCAGC
The DNA here is from genome assembly GCF_029967975.1 of Pseudomonas sp. V98_8. NCBI lineage: Bacteria > Pseudomonadati > Pseudomonadota > Gammaproteobacteria > Pseudomonadales > Pseudomonadaceae > Pseudomonas > Pseudomonas sp. V98_8. Next base: position 22,360 of record NZ_JASCAE010000051.1, on the reverse strand, counting down.
GCCATCGAACAGATCGGCATCGAGTGCCGCCTGCAGATCGAAGATATGCTCGCCGATGGCCACGCCACTGCGCGGTGCCGAACCTTTCACGCTGAACACGCCCAGCGGCAGGTTTTGCAGCGGGAAATCCGCGTGGCCGTTGGCCGAAGCAACCCAGCTGCGAGTCAGGGAAGTTTGCGTCATGGGTTATCTCCGGGTCGGGTCGAAAGTGGCTGGGAAAGTAGCCCAGCAGGCATCGTAGTTGTCTTGCAGTTGCGGGCATTCAAGGGCGAACTTACTCGGGCGCAGCACTTGGCTGGTCTCGAACATGAAGGCCATGGTGTTGTCGATTTTCGAAGGTTTCAGGTCGACGTTGATCGCTTTGGTGCAGGTCTCACCATCTGGCCCATGAGCGCTCATGCAGCTGTGCAGAGAAGCGCCGCCGGGCACGAAACCTTCGGCCTTGGCGTCGTATTCGCCCTGGATCAGGCCCATGAACTCGTTCATCAGGTTGCGGTGGAACCACGGTGGCCGGAAGGTTTTCTCAGCGACCATCCAGCGTGGCGGAAAGATCACGAAATCGAGGTTGGCCAAGCCGTGGACGCTGGTCGGCGAGGTCAGCACCGTGAAGATCGAAGGGTCCGGGTGGTCGAAGCTGACCGAGCCGATGGTGTTGAAACGGCGCAGGTCATATTTATAAGGCACGTTGTTACCGTGCCAGGCGACCACGTTCAACGGTGAGTGGTCGAGCTCGCAACCCCACAACTGGCCAAGGAACTTCTGCACCAGCGTCGTGGGCTGTTGACGGTTTTCGTAGCAAGCCACCGGCGTCAGGAAGTCACGCGGATTCGCCAGGCCGTTGCTGCCGATCGGCCCCAGATCCGGCAGGCGCAACGGCGCACCGTGGTTCTCGGCGATGTAACCGCGCGCTTGCGGGTCGAGTAGTTCGATGCGCCATTTCAGCCCGCGAGGTAATACCGCAATTTCCAGCGGCTCCACTTCCAGCACGCCCAGTTCGGTGGCGATGCGCAGACGGCCCTGTTGCGGCACCAGCAGCATTTCGCCGTCGGCATTGAAGAACACGCGCTCCATGGAGCGGTTGGCGCGGTACTGGTAGATGCTGATCCCCGACGGTTTATCCGCGCCAGAGTTGGCCGCCATGCTCACCAGGCCGTCGATGAAATCGGTTGGCTCGGCGGGAATGTCCAACGCGTTCCAGCGCAGGCGATTGGGTGTCACTTCACCCAATGGGCCGCCGGCCAGTTGTCGATCGAGTTTGACGAATGCCGGGTGGTTGGCCGAAGGCTGGATGCGGTACATCCACGTACGCCGCGCTTCACTGCGAGCCATGGTGAATGCGGTACCGGAGAACAGCTCAGTGTAAAGGCCGTAAGGCGCTTTTTGCGGGGAGTTCTGACCGACAGGCAATGCGCCGGGCAATGCCTCACTGCAAAATTCGTTGCCAAAGCCTGACTGATAGGCCAGTGCTGGCGTCGTTGAATCGGAGTTCATGGAGCCTCCTGAACAGGGCGTCGACAGTGGCCGGTCGCTCTGTTGCAGAGTTCGTGGCACGTCGGGGTTATTTTTATCGTAATTCAATTACGCTTAACGTAATTTGATTGGGATTGACCGTCAAGCTATAAAGACGCCCATTCGTCCCGGGATCTCAACGCCTCCATGGAAAAGCCAGACAGCAACGGTAAACAGAAAGTCCGCTCGGCCGAGGTGGGTACTGACATCCTCAAGGCCCTGGCCGAGTTGTCGCCCTCCACTTCGCTCTCGCGCCTGGCCGAGCACGTGCAAATGCCGGCGAGCAAGGTTCACCGCTACTTACAGGCGCTGATCGCCAGCGGTTTTGCCGAACAGAATGCGGCGACCAATCACTACGGGCTGGGCCGCGAAGCCCTGCGCGTCGGATTGGCGGCCCTCAACAGTATGGACGTGCTGAAAGTCGCCGCCCTGCCGTTGGCCGAGTTGCGCGACGACTTGAACGAAACCTGCTTCGTGGCGGTGTGGGGCAACCAGGGCGCGACCGTGGTGCATATCGAACCGGCGGTGCGTGCCGTAACGGTGGTGACGCAGTTGGGATCGGTGTTGCCGTTGCTCAGCTCCTCCACGGGCCTGGTGTTTGGCGCGTACCTGCCCAAGCGTGAAACCGTGGAATTGCGTGAGCAGGAACTGCTGTCAGCCGGCCCTCACACCCTCAGCGACGATCACGTCTATGAAACGCTATGTGGGCAGATCCGCGAGCGCGGCCTGCATCATGTGCACGGTTTGCTGATGCCGGGCGTCGATGCCTTGTCGGCGCCGGTGTTCAACGCCGTCGGCCACGTGGCGGCAGTCATTACCATTGTCGGCCCGACATCGTTGTTCCATGCCGACGAAAACGGCCCGGCGGCCCAGCGCTTGCTGGCAGCGACACGCGCCGTGAGCTGGCGGATGGGGTATGAACCGACCACTGCCGTCGGCTAGGGGCATCCCGATCTTTTGCTCGCCAGCAGCCGGCTCGGTGTACCTCCCGCTACGGGCTTCAATCCACAATGCCCAATGCTTTCGCCTTGGCCACGGCTTGCGTCCTGCGCTCCACATTCAACTTGCCGTTGATCCGTCGCGCGTGGGTCTTGACCGTATGCAGGGAAATGAACAGCAGATCGGCAATCTGTTGATTGGAGTTGCCATGTGCCACTAATCGCAGCACCTGTATTTCACGCTGGCTCAGCGGGTTATCGGCGGCTGCCGACACCTGGTGTTCATCGCGCGATTCGGTCAGGCCAATGGCTTGCGGCAGCTGTGGCTGACGCAACTGCAAATCGCGCAGGGCCTGTTGCAGGTTGCACCGTTCAACCAATGCCAGTCCTTGCGCCAGTGATTGCCGGGCAACATCCGGTTCGCCTTTGAGCCAGGCGACTTCTGCCAGTGCCAGTTGCAATTGCGCTTGCAGGGACAGCATGCCCCGCTGCCTGGCCCGTTGCAGCTGGGCTTCAAGCTGCTCCAGAGGGGTCTGCGCCTGCCCCAGGTAAACCTCGGCCAGGACACGCAGATACTCCAGGCCATCAATCAGTTCCAGGGTTGCCGGTGGAGCCTGGCGTGCGCAGGGGCCTTGATAATGGCGCAGCACCCGTATCAGGGCCTCATGAGCCAGTGGCGCGCGCCCTTGTTGCAGCCAGAACTGGATACTGGTGTGCAGCAAGACACTGCGATACACCGTTTCGGGAATCCGCCGTTGCTGCATCATCCGCTCGGCGTCACGCAGCAGGTCGAAAGCCTGAGCGTAATCCAGGCGATTGGCCGCCAGTTGCGCCAGCCCCAGAAAACCATACAGCGCTCGTTTGTCCTGGCTGCGCAGGCAGATCTGCAGGCCGCTCTCGAAGTATGTGGCAGCCTGTTGCGCCCGGCCCAGGCTCAAGTTCAATCGGCCACGACGCAGGGCGATCCGTCCCAACAAGGGTTCGGCGTTCGCACGCTGCTGGCAAAGCAGGCTGTGCATGTTGGCGAGCAGGTCATCAGCCCTGCAGGCCGCGCCCCGCTGCTCGAGCAATTGGGCGTGATCGAGCTCCAGCAACCCTTCGAATACCAGTGAACCTTGCGCCCGGGCCAGGCACAACGCTTCGCGATTAAGCGCCTGTGCGACGTCGAGTTCGCCCCGCAGCAAGGCCTGTTGCGTCAAGCCGGACAGGCATATCAGCCGGACCGGCCAACATTCGAGGTCAAGCTCGCCAAGCGCCTGGTGAAAGTGTGCCTGTGATGCGTCCATGCGCCCTTGCAAATGCAACAACCAGCCTTGTTGAGCCTGCCAACGCGCGATCAATTGCCGTTGAAGGGATGCCGACGGCTGGGGCGTGAATCGGGACAGTTGCTCGATACACTCGGCCGCCTGCTCGAAGCGCCCGGCAAACAACAAGGCAGCGGTGATCAGCCCGACCAGTTGCGGCGAGCCGAACATCAGTTCCTCGCCTTGTTGCTCGTGCAGGCGCAGCAGCAGGACCACGGTCTGCTCTTCGAACAGTTGCTCGAAACTGAAATGCTGCAACAGGCTGACCGCAACCTCGAATTCTTGCGCCAGCAACGCCTGTTCGAACGCGGCCTTCCAGTCCTGTTCGGCGACGAACCACTGACAGGCACGACGATGCCAGAAGCGCCCGGCCGGCCAAGGTTCATCGCGCATCAACCGGCTCAGGGGAGCGAAAATCTGCAACCAGTCCGTCGAGTCTTGCCAGGGTTCGATGAAACAGCCCAGCTCCTGCAACGCACTCAGGTATTGCGCGCCTTCGCCGGCGCCGAACAGGTGATCGCTGAGCCGGGCATTGAACCGCGGCAACAGCGCCAGCACCCGCCAGGCCTCGGCGAGCTCGGGTGTCAGGCTGGCGAAGAGCTCATGCTCCAGGTAGTCGTGCAGGGTATCCGGTCGACCGTTGAGGGCGTCTTGACGTGTCCAGTCGCATTTTTGCAGCAACGCAATCCGCACCCCGGCGCACCAGCCGCCACTGCGCCGGAATATCCTCTCGGCACCTTTTGCGGCCTGGGCCGGCTCCAGGTGATGCAACAGTTTTTCGATTTCACCTTGATCGAACGCCAGCGCAGATCGCTCGCCATCGTACAGTTCATCACCCAGCAGCAGCCGTGGCCAATTGCATTGCGGACGCCGCCGACCGCTCAGCCACCAGGTCACCATCGGACTGCTGCCGGCCAGCAGCCGGTCGAGCAGCAGGTCCAGCTGCGGGTGAGGTACCCGGCAATAATCATCGATAAACAGCCAGGTCGCTTTCTCTAAACGAGCCAGGTGCTCCAGCAATCCGGACTCATCCGTCGCTGCCAGTCCCAGCGCCTGGGCCAGGCGCCGGCAAAAACCACCCACACTGATCGCCTCACCCGCCAATGGCAGCCAGGCGACCTGACACGCTGCCGGCGCGTTCAGCATGCACTCGACGAGCAGCGCACTCTTGCCACTGCCGGCCGGAGCACAGAGCAATTTCACCCGCGCCGTCGAGGCCAGCAAGGGTTCGACCAGACGCCCGCGATACAAGTGATGGGCAGACAATCGAGGCAAAAGTCCAGGACGGTCCGGGCACGTCGTCATGGCAGTCATAGTGGTGAGCCTTTGTTATTGTTGTGGCGCCACCCTAGCCCTCTGTTGAGCGCTTGTTGAAGAAGTATTCAACACACTTATCGAACCCTATAAAAAAGGTGACCGCGAGGTCACCTTTTTGTGTAACTGCTGTAGGAAACTTACCTCACGCCTGTACTCCGTAATGCCGCAGGTGTGTAGTCCCCAGCCTTGGCAGCGATGTTGAATTCGAAGCTGCGTTTCTCCTCATTCTTCATCCCCAAGGCGATGTAGCGACCGGCAATCAGGTCGTACAGCGCTTCGACGGTATAGGCCGGGACCTGATGATCGTAGTAGAACTGCGCGTGTCCTTCGGCCACCCGCCAGAGCTGGCCACGACCGTCGTAATGATCAGCCAGGGCCACCTGCCAGGTGTCTTCGTCGATGTACATGTGACGCTTGGCATACACATGCCGCTCATTGGGCTTGACCGTGGCAACGACCTCCCAGACCCGATGCAACTCATAACGGGTCAGGTCCTGGTTGATGTGCCCGGCCTTGATCACATCCGTGTACTTGAGGTCGGGCGAGTCAAGTTTGTAGCTGTTGTAGGGTATGTACATCTCTTTCTTGCCGATCAGTTTCCAGTCATAACGATCCGGCGCGCCGGAAAACATGTCGAAGTTGTCGGTGGTGCGCAAACCGTCGGAAGAGGTGCCCACACCGTCGTAGGCCACTTGCGGCGCCCGTCGAACACGGCGCTGGCCGGCGTTATAGATCCAGGCCTTGCGCGGTTCCTGAACCTGGTCGAGGGTTTCGTGAACCAGCAGTACGTTGCCCGCCAGACGGGCCGGCGCGGTCACTTCCTGCTTGAAATAGTTGAGGACGTTTTCATCGCTGCCCGGCTTGAGGTCACCCAGCAGCGATGGCACCGCCACTTCGTCCTTGAAGCGGATGACGGTGAAATCACCGTTGGACTGGGGCGTGGCCTGGGTAATGGTGCGACGCAGGTTACCGCCGTGATAACGGGTGATGTGGTTCCAGATCACTTCGACGCCGTTCTTCGGAATCGGAAAGGCGTAGTAGCGATTTCCGGTGAAATTGGCCAGGCCATTGCCGTCATTGGTCGGTGTCACATTCAGGGCGCTGCGCTTGGCCGCTTCATACACTTGCGGTGGCAGCGCTGCCGTGCGATGGCTCGGATAGACCGGGATCCGGTAGGTCTCGGGGTAGCGCTTGAACATGGCGACCTGGCCATCGGACAGCTTGTCCTTGTACTGCTCGACCGTCGCCGCAGTGATGATGAACAACGGTTTTTCATTGGCGAACGGATCGGCCAGGAAGCCTTTGCTGTCCACCGCACCGGCATTTTTTGGAATGCCGCCGGTCCAGGGTGGAATCGAGCCAGCGGCATTACCGGCCTTCTCCGCGCCCAGCGGTGTCAGGCTGGTACCGAGTTTGTTCGCTTCCTCAGCCGATACTGCCGCCATCACGTTGACGGCCAGCAGACTCAGGGCCAGGGCAGTGCCCAATTGCAGAATCATCTTGCGCATCGAATTCATCCTCTTTCAGCCAGGTCAGAAGTTCACGCCAAAGCTCAACGCCACGAAATCGCGGTCTTCGAGCACGTTGTAGTCACCCCCGAAGAAGTCGGTGTAACTGAGGCTTGCGGTATAGGTGTTGCGGTAGTCCGCATCGACGCCGAGGCTGACGGCCTTGGCACCTTCGTTGAACAGCCCGTTGGGGCCGTACCCGGCGACGTCGTGGGACCACGACAGGTTGGGCCGGAAATTGATCCCGGCGATCACGTTGTTGTAATCGAGGATGGCGCGGGCGCGATAACCCCATGACGTCGAGGTCACGAAACCATCGGTATCGCCGCCGAAACCGTACTGCCCGTACACCGAGTCCCGGCCATAGCGCAACTTGCGGCGCGACTCCAGGCCACCAACGTGCACCACCGCGGCTTCACCCACCAGGGTCAGGCGATCCGCGCCTGCGACCTGATCGACAAAGTGCGTCAGGGTGCTCTGGACCTGGGTCACTTCCTTGCGACGGTAGCCTTTGTTATCGGCACCAGGCGAGGTCGCAATCGGCGATGCGGCGCCACCGGCGATCGGGTTGAGCATCGCCAGGGTCAGGTCGTTGGTATTGACCTGCACCGGCGCGTTGGGGCGATAGCTGATCTCGCCGGTCCAGGCCGTGCCGGTGGGCAAGGTGGTGGAGAAGCTTGCGCCATACAGGCGAATGTCTTCCGGGTACTCGAGGTAATACTGGCCGCGACCGAGCATCACGCTTTGCGCCAGGCCCGAACCGCTACCGGGAGCGATACGGTTGGCGGTCGCGACGATGCCCGGGATGCTCGCCAGCGTGGACAGGCCGGCCGTGGTGGTACCGACGTTGGGCGTGCGGCTGTGATAGTTCATGAAATACAGACCGTACTCGGTGTCGTCCCCCAGCCAGCGCAACGCCGTGCCCCACTGCCCGGAATCCCGGGCATCGCGGTCCTGGCCTCGAGGAACGACAACCCCTTCGCGGGTCACCTCGAAGCCCTGGCCAAAGGCGGCGGCAATCGGCTGCAAGGGCGCGATAGCCGGGCTGGCCACGGTGTAGCCCTTGTTGCAACCATCGGCCACCACGTCGACGCCGAAGAAGGTGCCGCAGTTGTCGACGACGGTCTGGTCCCATTCCAGTTGATAGAAGCCTTCCACCGTCAACTTGTCGGTCAGGCCTTGGGAGGCGAACAGCATGTTGACCGGAATCAGCCCCTCCTTGATCTCGGCACCGGGACGGCGGAAAGCGGACACGTCGACCGGGTTGATGCTGTTGATCGAGTTGCCGATGAAGGTGCTTTCACCCCAACTGACCACCTGCTTACCGGCGCGCACCGTGCCCGGCAAGTCGGCGATGGAGTAGTTGTGATAGACGAAGGCATCGAGGATTTGCCCACCGGACGATTTGGAACCTTCCTTACGATTGTGATCGCTGATCGGCTTGAACGGCCGGTCTTCGTCCTTCAATTCGAAGTCGTACCAGTACTTGCCCCGGACGAACACACCGGTGTCGCCGTACTTGAGCTCGAGGTCGTGAATGCCCTTGAAGATCTTCGAGAAGGTTTCACCCTTCTTGAAATTCTGTCGCCCGTCGTCACCGGTCGACGCCTGCCCGCTGCCACCATTGACGATACCGACCAGCGCATCATCGGCATCGCGCATGCCCCAGCTCGCACCGACCGACAGCGAAGAGTCGAACGTGCCCTCGATTTCGCCAATGTTGAATGACAGAGCCTGCGCCTGGGCACAGCAGCCCAAGGCCACCGCAGCGGCCAGCGCCTGCGGAGTGAAGATGGCGCGCATTGTTGTTTTTGTCATGCGTCTTCCCCGGTGAGTGACAGAAGGCCACACCCTACTGCCGCACGCCGGGAGCGATAAGCGCACCAAGGAGGTATTCGTGGTGTCGCTCGAAAGGATGACTGGCTGCATGGCACGGGGGATCAGGCGGGGGCATAGATGCACTGGATGTGGCAGCATTACTTGGAAATATGGTCTAGGCTGCTGGCAGGCAGGACTGTTGCGCCAGCGGTAACGGTGCATCTCCCTGATCGCTATTTTTCCCTTGCCGGCAAAGACTTATTCTTGCCCTGCGCTTTGGGGACAACAGCCGCAAAGCGCGAAGCAACGGAAGGTGTTCCCCTCCCGCCGTTCGCGACAGACTTCAGATGATTTGAACGTATCGAGTCATCACCCCGTGTACTTCGACGTTGATTTGTAGCTCCTGGATCCAACGTCTTCTTTGGCCGCTGCGTTTGCAGCGGCCTTTTTTATGGGCGAAGGTTTTAAGCGAAGGGGGGGGTAAAGAGGAAGAAAGGCAGAGCCCGTGCAGGCCCTGCCCGATGAAGCCTGATCAGAGCGAATACTTCTGCAAATTCCCCATCATCTCCTTCAGCGCCTCAATATTGTCCTTCGGATGCGCCGCCCCTTCGAAATCACAAATCTGCTGCCAATGCGCCGCCACGTCTTCCGGGGAGAACCCCACCCGCGGATCGAACCCGGCGCCGAGGCTGCGTTCCCAGCGCACTTTGCCCATCCAGCCGCCGCCGACTTCGAACAGCCCGGAGGTTTCCTGGCAGTTTTCGCTGGCCAGGTACACCACCAGCGGGCTGACCAGTTCCGGTTTGAGTTGTTCGAATACTTGCGGCGGGATCAGGCCTTCGGTCATGCGGGTGCCGCCGGTGGGGGCGATGGCGTTGACCAGGATGTTGTTCTTGCGACCTTCGATGGCCAGGGTGCGGGTCAGGCCGTAGAGGCCGAGCTTGGCCATGCCGTAGTTGGACTGGCCGAAGTTGCCGTAGATGCCCGAGGTAGATGCGGTGAAGATCACCCGCCCGTAGTTTTGCTCGCGCAGGTGCGGCCAGGCGGCGCGGGTGACTTTGTAGGCGCCCTCGACGTGGACGCGGTAAACCAGGTCCCAGTCGGCGTCTTCCATTTTGTGGAAGGTCTTGTCGCGCAGGATGCCGGCGTTGTTGACCACCACGTCGACGCGGCCGAAGGCGTCGAGGGCGTGCTGGACGATCTTGTCGCCGTCGGTGACCGAGTCGTGGCTGGCCTCGGCGGTGCCGCCCGCGTCGCGGATTTCGTTGACCACGCGGTCTGCCGCCGAGGCGTTGGCGCCTTCGCCCTGAGTCGAACCGCCGAGGTCGTTGACCAGTACCTTGGCGCCCTGCTTGGCGAACAGCAGTGCATGCGCCCGTCCCAGGCCGCCACCCGCACCAGTGATGATCACGACTTTATCTTCGAAACGCACAGACTCATTCATGGGGAACTCCAGCAGGCCAGGACATTGCCTTGGAGTTTCAGGCACGGCGCTACGGGTCACAATGAACAGGGGGGAGGCTGAATGTTATGCGATAAGGCAGGGGGATGATAAGCACGAGGCGGCCTGGCGGCCGACCTGTTGTTTGTTGACCGCGTACATATCCATTGGTGCGGTAATGGCCGTATATGGTTTCGCGGCGCCTGACACCCCCAGGTGCTCTCAGGTTTTTCGCGAGCATGCTCGCTCCTACGGGGGTGAGAGCGCCCGGAAAGGTGGCGCCGTGCTCAAGGGCGCCTTCACCGACGAGCCCTCTCCTACGAACAAGCCACCTTGAGCGGTGGTGAGGCCGTGCAGTCGCGAAACGCCAGGTAGTGCTTGAGCACCTGGCAGGGCGCCTCGATCTGCGGGTAATGACCGATGTCGCTGAGCAGGACCGTGTCCGGGTTGGGTATCAACTCACGGTAGCGCGCAATCATGTGGGCACCGGAGATCGGGTCGACCTCGCCATCGATCACCCGCAGCGGCACCTCGCCGCGCTGCATCGCGCCGACCCAACGCTCGCGCTGCGTTCGCCGCTCGGGGATGTAGGCAATCAATTTATGCATGACCCGTGGCCCGTGATTGCTTTCGACCAGGCTCCAGAAATCGTCCATCTGGCTCTCGCTGGGACGAGTTTGCGGGCCGAAGATCTGACGGAAACTCTTCACCAGGCCATCACGGCTAAAAGCACGGCCGATCATCCATCCCAACGGACTGAGCAGGAGTTTTTGCACCAGCACCGGGCGATGGGTTTCGGGGAACAACCCGCCATTGAGGAATACGCAACTGGCGAGGTCGATGCGCGCTTCGTAATGCCGGGCCAGCAGTTCCTGGGCCACGCTGTCGCCGTAGTCATGGGCAAGCAGGTGCAACGGTTGCTCGACGTTGAGATGGGCCAGCAGCGCCTGCTGCAAATCGGCCTGTTCCAGCAAGCTGTACTCGTGATCCACCGGTTTGGCCGAATCGCCGAATCCGAGCATGTCACAGGCGATTAGCCGATAGCGCTGGGCCAGTGGTTGCCAAAGGTAATGCCAGTCCCAACTGGCGCTGGGGAAGCCATGGATGAGCAACAACGGCTCACCCTGCCCCGCCGTCCAGTAACGGATAGCTTGGCCATGGAACATGAAAGTCTGGCCGCGCTTGCGCCAGACACTCAGGGGAATCTCGGCGAGTTGCATTAGAGTTTGTACCCCGGGTCCAGTTTATCGAGCTTGCGCAGCAACGCCGGCCAGGCCAGCGCTCCGCCCATTCCTTGAGCACTTTTGGTGACACCGGCGATCATTGCCTTGGCACCCGCCAGAATCTGCGGTTCGATGGCAATCAGTTCAGCCCCACCGTTCTGCGCCATGACCTGGATGTCGCAGGCACGTTGAAAGATAAACATCATCAGGAAGGTGTCGGCGATGCTGGGGCCACAGGTCAGCAGACCGTGGTTGTGCAACATCAGGAAATTGTTTTCTCCGAGGTCGGCTTGCAGCCGCGCTTTTTCCTCGTGGTTGAGCGCAACACCTTCGTAGGCGTGATACGCCAGGCTGGAAAGGACAAACAGCGACTGTTGGCTGATCGGCAAAATGCCTTGTCGCTGCGCCGACACCGCCACGCCGGAAGCGGTATGGGTATGCAGCACGCACACGACATCGTGACGAACTTCATGCACCGCGCTATGGATGGTGTACCCCGCCGGATTGATCTCGTAGGGGCTGTCCATCAACTTGTTGCCGGACTGATCGACCTTGACCAGGCTCGACGCAGTAATTTCGTGAAACATCAGACCGTATGGGTTGATCAGGAAATCTTCGGTACCCGGCACCTTGGCGGAGATGTGCGTGAAAATCAGATCATCCCAGCCATGCTGGGCGACCAGGCGGTAGCAGGCAGCGAGGTCGACGCGGGTCTGCCACTCGGCAGCGCTGACCTGGTCTTTGACACAGGAGGAGGACGACTGGACGGGGGCTACGCTCACGGCAAGGAACCTCGGTTCTTATTATGGAGTGTTTCCAATGACTACCGAGTCTAGTCACCCTCCGGGGTTCGCGTAGTTGCATTGGCAGCCAGCTTGATGGCCGAGCGGGTCAGCGGCCCGAAGAGTTTGGATCCATGGCCTGGCTGCCGGTGCACCAGCGTTACCGATCAACCACCCAGCGCGTCGACCAGTTCCGCCAGCCAGGGCTCGGCATCCGCTTCCGGGGTCACGCTTTCACTGGCGTCCAGGCGCAGCATCGGCAGGATTTCGCGAATGCCCAATTCACCGAACAACTCGCGCATCAGCTCGCCACCGCCGCAAAAAGTATCGCCATAGCTTGCGTCGCCCAGGCCGATGACGGCCCCCGGCAAGCCTCGCCAGGCGGCGGGCAACTGGTCGCGAATCGTCGAGTACAGGGGTTGCAGGTTGTCCGGTAGCTCGCCCATGCCGGTGGTCGACGTTACCGCCAGCAAGGCTTCGGGAGCGAAGGCCTGAATATCGGCGAGGCTTGCCCGCGGGTTGTGGAAGGTTTCGAAACCGGCGTTTTTCAACATACTGGCGGCGTGGCGGGCAACTTCTTCAGCCGTGCCGTATACCGAGCCGGAAATGATGGCGACTTTCATCAATCTGATCCTGACACTGAATAAAAGACCGGGATATTAACAGCACGGTCTGCATTGTTCTTTTAGAATCCCACAGACAACCAACAAGGAAGGGTATCACCGATGATCAACGCGAAACTGCTGCAGTTGGCGATCAATGCCTCCAACGACGGTATCGTGATTGCTGAAAAGGAAGGCGATCAAGACAAGATCCTGATTTACGTCAACCCGGCCTTCGAACGCCTGACCGGTTACACCAGCGAAGAAATCCTCTACCAGGATTGCCGCTTCCTGCAGTCGGGCGATCGTGATCAGGAGGCCCTGCCGAAAATTCGTGACGCATTGAAAAGTGAAGGCTCCTGCCGGGAAATCCTGCGCAATTATCGCAAGGATGGCACCCCATTCTGGAACGAGCTGTCGCTTTCTACGGTGAAAAATCCGAACGACGGGCAGGTTTATTTTATCGGAGTGCAAAAGGATGTGACCTTGCAGGTCAAGGCGCAGCAGCGTGTGGCGCTGCTTGAAGCGCAACTGGCAGAAGTCCAGGCAGAGCTTGCTGCACTCAAAGCGACGAACGGCAAAAACTAAACAGCGAATTAATTGTCATTAACTACAATCACCAGTGCTTCTGTAACTAAATTTTTCGAGCCTAACCATGCAACGCGACGCGCTCCTGACCCAGGATGAGCTGGATTTTATCCAGACCATGCAACACAACCCGCAACTGAATGTGCGGGATGCGACGTCGAGTCTGCTCGTTAATGGTGGATCGCAAATCCGTGACCTGCTCACGCGCCTGGCCGCGCATGAACAGGTTACCCTTCAAGCAACCTTCGAAAACCAGCAAATGACCTTCCCCCTGCACTTGGTGGAAGACGAGTTTCATGCCATGCACCTGCGCCTGGGCGTGCCGAGTATTTATGAGGGCGGGCCATCGGTCCGGCCGTGGCGACTGGTGCTCGACGAGCCGGTTGCGTTGGAAAACGCCAAAGGCCAACCCGGCACCCTGTGGGTGCACGAAGTATCGTTCAAAGGGGTTTTGCTGGAGATTCGCAACAAGACCAAGGCACCCAAGCACTTCGCCCTATGGTTCAGCCCCTCAGGCTATGAGCGCATCGCCTTGCGCGGGACACTCGAAAAAGAAACCGAACAGGGTTTCTATGCCTACCAGTTGAGCCAGAACGACCTGGATGAAACCGAGCGCCTTCGTCAATTCATTCTGCAGCAGCATCGCCTGACCCATCCAACCCTGCACCTCTGACCTTCAGGTATCCAGGCTGCCGACCAGAAACTGGTTCAGGCGCTGGCCCATCTGCGCACCTTCGTTGCCCAGGCAGCCGATCGATGACCCGGCGAGGTTTTCCTGCGCCAGGTCACACGCATCACCGGCCAGCAGCAAGGGGCAATCCAGGCTCATCGCCAGGCGATTCAGGCGCCGGGGCAAGTCGGGAGTGGGGACGTGATTGGAAACCAGCACCAGCGCCCTTGGCTTGATCCGCTCGCAGACCAGGGTCAGTTCGTCGAACGGTTGACCGGTGGTCAGCACCCGCACCCCCATTTGATCGCTGCCGAGGAACAGTGCGGCGATCAGCAACTCAAGTTCACGACACTCGCCCGCCAAGGCACTGACAATGACTCGCCGGGGATGCCGGTCACGGATCAACAGCAGGCGCTGTACCACCCGTGAGCGCAGAAAACCATCGAGGAACAACCACTCGCTGGCCCGGCCAAACGTATCCTGGCGCTGCAGCAATTGCCGCCACAGCGGAAGAATAATGTCCTGGAAAACCACCGGTTGGGAGTAGCTGGAAAAAATCTGCCCGTAGACCTGCTCCAGCCGGATGTCGTCAAACGCACTGACCGCGTCCGCCAGCTGTTGCTGCCACTGTGCGTAATCCGCCTGCACCAGATCGCTGGGGATGATGTGAGCCAATACCTGTAACGGCGCTGCCTTGGCCAGGATCTTGCCGATCTTGCTGACCGCCACACCGCGTTCGATCCAGTTGAGGATGCTGCGGATCCGCTCAATGTCCTGCATCGAATACAGGCGATGCCCGCTTTCGGTGCGAGTGGGCACGATCAGGCCATAACGACGCTCCCATGCGCGAAGCGTGACCGGGTTCACACCGGTCAGGCGCGCAACCTCGCGAATCGGGTAAAGCTCTGCCCGTTCCAGGGAGAGCGCGGGCGACACACCCGGGGCAACGTCGGTCAAGACAGGCATTTATTGGCCTACATCCATGTAATAATCGGGGCCCATTCTACCTCCCCTGAACCTCAACTATTCAAGAAATAGATTGTTACTGAGGTCACGGCCTGGCAGGTAAAATCAGCAATAGTACTGACCTGCCCCAAAATACCGCCGCCACCACGGCGCTGCGCCTGCGCAACCGACAACCCGAAACCTGTAGGCTCACGGCTCGTCGCTGGTATAGTTTTGCTCTTACCGCGATGCGAGCCGTACATGACTTCTTCTGCAGCCCCCATTCTGATCACCGGTGCCGGCCAGCGTGTCGGCCTGCATTGCGCGCAGCGATTGCTCGAGGATGGCCATCGCGTGATTTTCAGTTACCGCAGCGAGCGTCCCGGCGTACAAACCCTGCGCGATTTGGGCGCGATCGGGCTGTTCGCGGATTTCTCCAGCGAAGCCGGGATCGTCACCTTCATCAGTCAACTGAGAACCCACACCGACAGCTTGCGGGCAATCATCCATAATGCTTCCGAATGGCTGGCCGAGACGGCGGACACCGATGCCGCCGCATTCACCCGCATGTTCAACGTGCACATGCTGGCGCCCTACCTGATCAACCTGCATTGCGCCGACCTGCTCGAACGCTCAAGCCCCGCCGACATCGTGCACATCAGCGATGATGTGACCCGCAAGGGCAGCAGCAAGCACATCGGCTACTGCGCCAGCAAAGCCGGGCTCGACAGCCTGACCCTGTCCTTCGCCGCCCGATACGCGCCCGGCATCAAGGTCAACACGATCGCGCCCGCCCTGCTACTGTTCAATGCCGACGACGATACCGCCTATCGCGCCAAGGCGCTGGCCAAATCCGCGCTGGGCATTGAACCTGGCAGCGAAGTGATCTACCAGAGCTTGCGTTATCTGCTCGATAACCCTTATGTCACCGGCACGACCCTGACCGTCAACGGCGGAAGGCACATCAAATAAGTGTCCCGAGGATCTTCCATGACGCTTTCCCTGCATCAGAACTGCCTGTCACAGAGCTATCGCGAGATCCTCATCGGTCTCGGTGAAAACCCCGAGCGCGAAGGCCTGCGTGACACTCCGCTGCGCGCGGCCAAGGCCATGCAGTACCTGTGTCACGGTTACGAGCAAAGTGTCGAGGAAATCATCAATGGCGCCCTGTTCGCCTCCGACAACGATGAAATGGTGATCGTCGACAACATCGAACTCTATTCCCTCTGCGAACATCACCTGCTGCCCTTCATCGGCAAGGCGCATGTGGCTTATATTCCAACGGGCAAGGTGCTGGGTCTGTCGAAGATTGCCCGGCTGGTGGACATGTTCGCCCGTCGCCTGCAGATCCAGGAAAACCTCACCCGGCAAATCGCCGACGCCGTGCAACAGGTAACCGGCGCGGCAGGCGTTGCCGTGGTCATCGAAGCACAGCACATGTGCATGATGATGCGCGGCGTCGAGAAACAGAATTCGACCATGAACACCTCGGTGATGCTCGGCGCCTTCCGCGAGTCGAGCAATACCCGCCAGGAGTTCCTGCAATTGATTGGACGGAGCAAGTAGCAATGCCACAACTTCAACCAGGCATGGCGCGCATCCGGGTCAAGGACCTGTGCCTGCGCACCTACATTGGCATAAACGAAGACGAGATCCTCAACAAGCAGGATGTGTTGATCAACCTGACCATCCTCTATGCAGCCCAGGAAGCGGTGCGCGACAACGATATCGATCACGCGCTGAACTACCGCACCATCACCAAGGCGATCATCGCCCACGTGGAAGGCAATCGCTTTGCCCTGCTCGAACGCCTGACCCAGGAACTGCTGGACCTGGTCATGGCCAACGCGTCGGTGCTGTACGCCGAGGTCGAAGTCGATAAGCCCCACGCCTTGCGATTCGCCGAGTCGGTGTCGATTACGCTTGCAGCGAGCCGCTAGCTACAAGCCTCAAGCAGCAAGCTGTAAACTTCGACTCACCGCCATCCATCTTGCAGCTTGAAGCTGTTGCAGAGAAACCTATGACCGATCAAGAACGCCTTGAGCTCGAAGCCGCCGCCTTCCGCCGGCTGGTGGCCCACCTGGACAGCCGCAAGGATGTGCAGAACATCGACCTGATGAACCTCTCGGGCTTCTGTCGCAACTGCCTGTCCAAGTGGTACAAGGCAGCGGCCGATGAACGCCAGATCGAGGTCAGCCTCGATCAAGCCCGCGAAGTTGTTTACGGCATGCCGTATGCCGAGTGGAAAGCCCAATATCAGCAAGAAGCCAGCGCCGAACAACAAGCGGCGTTCGCCAAAGGAAAACCCAATGAGTGATTTGAACACCCTGCGAGCCAGCCTCAAGAGCGGCGAACACGCTTTCGCCGATACCCTGGCGTTCATTGCCGCCGGCTACGATTACCAGCCCCAGGCCTTCACCAATGGCGGCGTGGAAAACGCCGCCGGGCAGAACGAAGGTTCGTGCAAGACGCTGGGCCTGGCCCTGCTGGAAGGCCTGGGCGATGAAGAAGCGCTGCTGGCGTTCGGCGAGCATTACCGCTCGGTGCTGGCGACGCCTGAGGGCAGCGATCACGGCAATATCCGTGCGTTGATGGTGCATGGCCTGGCCGGTGTGAATTTCGCTCAGCAGCCCCTGACTCGCCGCTGAATCAAAACCCGGTTCTGAACCTGAACCCTGTGGGAGCGAGCCTGCTCGCGATGGACTCAAGAACACCGTGGGGTTTCAGGTAGCCAGCGTTATCGTTGGCGATCATCGCGAGCAGGCTCGCTCCCACAGGGTAGAGATGCAGAGGTTTCACCGTACATCCCGACTTTAAAGATTAACCCGGCGACTTTATTTCGTTTGCCGGGCACCGCTGCTCCCGGCTTAGATAAAAAGAATCCCTCCTTCTTCCGAGCCGGTCAGCCATGCGCAGCGAAACCATCAGCCAGTCGATCAATATCGTCCACCCTGTCACGCTCAGCCACGGCAAAAATGCCGAGGTCTGGGACACCGACGGCAAACGTTACATCGACTTTGTCGGCGGCATCGGCGTACTCAATCTCGGTCACTGCCATCCCCCTATTGTCGAAGCCATTCGCGAACAGGCCACCCGGCTGACCCACTACGCCTTCAACGCCGCGCCCCATACCCCCTACGTCGAGCTCATGGATCGCCTGGCGGCGTTCATTCCGGTGGATTATCCGGTCAGCGGCATGCTCACCAACAGCGGCGCCGAAGCGGCGGAAAATGCACTGAAGATTGTCCGTGGCGCGACCGGTCGCACAGCCGTGATTGCCTTCGATGGCGCCTTTCATGGCCGCACGCTGGCCACCCTCAACCTCAACGGCAAGGTTACCCCCTACAAACAGAAAGTCGGCGTGTTGCCGGGGCCGGTGTATCACCTGCCGTTCCCCAGCCGGGACAACGGCGTGACCTGTGTCGAGGCGCTCAAGGCCATGGAGCGCCTGTTCAGCGTCGAGATCGACGTCGAGGACGTGGCCTGCTTTATCGTCGAACCCGTGCAGGGCGAAGCGGGTTTCCTGGCCCTGGATGTCGAGTTCGCCCAGGCGCTGCGCTCGTTTTGCGACGAAAAAGGCATCGTACTGATTGCCGATGAAATCCAGTCTGGTTTTGGCCGCACTGGCCAGCGGTTTGCGTTCTCGCGCCTGGGCATCGAACCGGACCTGATCCTGTTGGGCAAAAGCATTGCCGGCGGCATGCCGCTGGGTGCGGTGGTCGGGCGTAAGTCGCTGCTGGATAACTTGCCCAAGGGTGGGCTTGGCGGTACTTATTCCGGCAACCCGATCGCCTGTGCCGCTGCGCTCGCGACCCTGGATGAAATGACGGACGCCAATCTGCAAGCCTGGGGTTCGCAACAGGAAGAAGCCATTGTCAGTCGCGTTGAAACCTGGCACGCGAACAAGCTGTCGCCGTACCTGGGTCGCCTGACCGGCGTGGGCACGATGCGCGGCATCGAGTTGACCACGGCCGACGGCACACCCGCTTCGGCGCAGTTGACGCAACTGCTGGCCCTGGCCCGGGACGCTGGTTTGTTGCTGATGCCCAGCGGCAAATCGCGACACATCATTCGGCTATTGGCGCCGTTGACCACCGAGGCAGCTGTGCTGGAAGAAGGCCTGGACATTCTCGAGGCATGCCTGCAGAAATTAACCTGAACATACGGTCCTCTGTACGAGCTGCCGAAGGCTGCGATCTTTTGATCTTGCTTTGTATAAGATCAAGATCAAAAGATCGCAGCCTTCGGCAGCTCCTACAGGGGGGCATTTGTGTTGCCCACAAAAAAACCGGCAGAAGCCGGTTTTTTCTTTTCTACAGAATCAAGCGTTCTGCAGGTTGTCCAGGTAACGCTCGGCATCCAGTGCCGCCATGCAACCGGCGCCAGCGGAGGTGATCGCCTGGCGGTAGACGTGGTCAGCCACGTCACCGGCGGCGAAGATGCCTTCGAGGTTGGTCGCAGTGGCGTTGCCGTCACGGCCGCCGTGTACGACCAGGTAGCCGTCTTTCAACGTCAGCTGCCCTTCGAACAACGAAGTGTTCGGGGTGTGACCGATGGCGATGAACACGCCATCGACTTTCACTTCGTCGAAGCTGCCGTCGTTGTTCTTCAGGCGGGCACCGGTCACGCCCATGTTGTCGCCCAGGACTTCGTCCAGGGTCGCGTTCAGCTTCAGGATGATCTTGCCTTCGGCCACGCGAGCGTTGAGCTTGTCGATCAGGATCTTCTCGGCGCGGAAGGTTTCGCGACGATGGATCAGGGTCACGGTGCTGGCGATGTTGGCCAGGTACAGGGCTTCTTCGACAGCGGTGTTACCGCCACCGACCACCGCCACGGGCTTGTTGCGGTAGAAGAAACCGTCGCAGGTCGCGCAGGCCGAAACGCCTTTGCCCATGAACGCTTCTTCCGATGGCAGGCCCAGGTAACGAGCACTGGCGCCGGTGGCAATGATCAGGGCGTCGCAGGTGTAGGTCGCGCTGTCGCCGGTCAGGGTGTAAGGCTTGGCGGCGAAGTCCACGGCATTGATGTGATCGAAAACAATCTCGGTTTCAAAGCGCTCGGCGTGCTCACGCATGCGCTCCATCAACGCCGGGCCGGTCAGGCCGTGGACATCACCCGGCCAGTTGTCGACTTCAGTGGTGGTGGTCAGTTGACCGCCGGCCTGCATGCCGGTGATCAAAAGTGGCTTGAGGTTGGCACGGGCGGCATAGACGGCGGCGCTGTAACCGGCAGGGCCGGAACCGAGAATAATCACTCGCGAATGACGAACTTCAGACATGACCTGCTCCTGTTGACCGGCCGGGAATACCTGGCGCGGAACGCCGGCTGACCGGCGGGAATAAAAAAGGACCATTGAAAGCACTTGGGGAAGGCTTGAACTCGACAGTCCTGTAAAAAGATTGGGTGCAGCGTATCGAGGGGGCGAAGATTAAGGAAATACGGTTTAACAATCCAGCTCATAGGTGGTCTCTATCCCCACAGCGTGTTTCTCAGGACGCCTTTGTTACAGTTAATGTCGATGTCGCTGTCGCGCTTTCGCCGGTCAGGCAAAGCCGGTAAGGTCGGCGCGTTTCCCACTGCCCGGAGCCTGTTATGCCCGCCCCCGTTCTGTCCGGCCCGCAATACTTGCGCGAAGGCCTCAAGCTGGTGCTGAGCCCCAGTTTGCGTTTGTTCGTATTGTTACCGCTGGCAATCAACCTGGTGCTGTTCGTCGGATTGATCTATCTGGCCGGCCATCAGTTCAGCCTGTGGGTCGATACACTGATGCCGTCCCTGCCCGAGTGGCTGAGTTTTCTCAGTTACATCCTGTGGCCGATTTTCGTCGTGCTGGTGGTGTTGATGGTGTTCTTCACCTTCACCATGCTGGCCAACGTCATCGCTGCGCCGTTCAATGGTTTTCTCGCAGAGAAAGTCGAAGTCGTGGTGCGCGGCACCGACGACTTCCCGGCCTTCAGCTGGGGTGAGCTGATCGCCATGATCCCCCGTACCCTCGCACGGGAAATGCGCAAGCTCGGGTATTTCCTGCCCCGGGCGCTCGGCTTGTTCATTCTTTCGTTCATCCCGGTGGTGAACATCATCGCGGCACCTCTGTGGCTGCTGTTCGGCGTGTGGATGATGGCGATCCAGTACATCGACTACCCGGCGGACAACCACAAGCTTGGGTGGAACGAGATGCTCGCCTGGCTGCGCGAAAAGCGCTGGCAGAGCATGAGTTTCGGCGGGAGTGTTTACCTGGTGTTGCTGATCCCGGTGGTCAACATCCTGATGATGCCGGCGGCGGTGGCCGGGGCGACTTTGTTCTGGGTGCGTGAGCGCGGAGCGGAGAATCTGGTGACCCAACGCTAGATCGGTCACAAATCCATCATCTCGTCGTCACAACGCCGACATGGCCTCAGCCGACACTGGGGTCATGACGACAGCCCTGCATATCACCCTGATCACCGAAACCTTCCCTCCGGAAATCAATGGCGTGGCCAATACCCTTGGCCGCCTGTGCGACGGTTTGCGCGCGCGCGGGCACCAGGTGGAGTTGGTGCGACCACGCCAAGGCTGCGATCAATCGACGAGCGGTGACGATGAGTTGTTGCTGTGCCGCGGCTGGCCGCTACCGGGCTATCCCGGATTGCAATGGGGGCAGTCGTCGATGCACAAGCTGCTGCGGCGCTGGAAGCGTCATCGCCCGGATGTGCTGTACATCGCCACCGAGGGTCCTTTGGGATTGTCGGCACTGCGCGCGGCCCGACGCCTGGGTATTTCAGTGGTGAGCGGCTTTCACACCAACTTCCAGCAGTACTCCAGCCAGTATGGATTCGGCATGCTGACTCGGTTGCTGACCCATTACCTGCGTTGGTTCCACAATAGATCGAACCTGACGCTGGTGCCCAGTGTCAGCCAGCGCATGGAGCTGGAACGTCGGCATTTCGAGCGCCTGGCATTGCTGTCCCGCGGCGTCGACAGCCAGCTGTTTCACCCAAGCAAACGCTTGAATGCGCTACGCGAGCAATGGGGGCTGGGCGAGAAGGACATTGCCGTTATCCATGTAGGCCGTTTGGCACCGGAGAAAAACCTCGGCTTGCTCAAACGCTGTTTCGACACGCTCAAGGCCACTTATCCACAGCGCATTCTGAAACTGATCGTGGTGGGCGATGGCCCGCAACGGCAGTTGATGGAAAGCGAGTTACCCGAGGCGATTTTCTGCGGGACGCAACGCGGTGAAGCCCTGGCCAGTCACTATGCGTCCGGGGATGTGTTTTTGTTCCCAAGCCTGACCGAGACCTTCGGCAATGTGGTGCTTGAGGCATTGGCCTCTGGACTGGGGGTGGTGGCTTACGACCAGGCGGCAGCGGCGCAGCATATTCGTCATGGCTACAACGGCGTGCTGGCGATGCCGGGGGATGAAGAGGCATTTTGTGATGCCGCGACGTGGTTGCTGGAGAAGCGCGAAACCTTGCGCTGTGTGCGGCTCAATGCGCGCCAGCATGCCAGTCGGCAGGGGTGGGCGGCGATTATCGAGCAGTTCGAGGGGCAGTTGCGGGGGGCCTGTGTGGGGGAGGTGGTGGTGCCGAATGCACCGACTCTGCCCTGAGATATTGGGTGCCATTCAGTCAATCTTCGCGAGCAGGCCCGCTCCCACAGGTTTTGTGTACAACGCATAACCACCGTGGGAGATTCTATGGTTGAGGTGAAGCCCTCAACTTGTTTTCGGTTGGTATTCG
>NZ_JASCAE010000050.1:0-96861 GCF_029967975.1 Pseudomonas sp. V98_8 | reverse complement strand
GCGCCGGAAGTGGGGCGAAT
Organism: Pseudomonas sp. V98_8; assembly: GCF_029967975.1. NCBI lineage: Bacteria > Pseudomonadati > Pseudomonadota > Gammaproteobacteria > Pseudomonadales > Pseudomonadaceae > Pseudomonas > Pseudomonas sp. V98_8. The sequence goes on along the minus strand of NZ_JASCAE010000050.1, from coordinate 96,841 downwards.
TATAGGCTTCCAGAATCTGCCGTCAAGCATTGATTTGGTTTTTCTATCGAGAACACAAAAACAGCGCTTATATATAGACGCGCCTGCACCGATTGCGCAGTATATTGCCCAATACCAAGTACAACACTCAAGTTCCATACCTCGGACGGTGCCTTCCAATGAACGATCAGCCGCGCAGCCTTGCCTCGACCCTGTTTTCGGTCGGCCTGCTAATAATAGCCATGGCATCGATTCAGTCCGGAGCCTCGCTGGCCAAAAGCATGTTCCCCATTATCGGCGCCCAGGGCACCACCACCTTGCGATTGACCTTTGCCAGCGTGATCATGGTGTTGCTGCTGCGCCCATGGCGAGCGAAGCTCACCGCAAAATCACTGCGCACCGTTATTGTCTACGGCATGGCCCTGGGCGGCATGAACTTCCTCTTCTACATGTCCCTGCGCTCTGTACCCCTGGGTATCGCGGTCGCGCTGGAGTTCACCGGGCCATTGGCCGTTGCCATCTATGCTTCGCGGCGCGCCATCGACTTTTTGTGGATTGCCCTGGCCGCTGTCGGCCTGCTGCTATTGATACCGACGGGGGCCACGGCACAAGGGATTGATCTACTGGGGGCCGGTTACGCGTTGGGTGCAGGTGTCTGCTGGGCGCTGTACATTCTTTTCGGGCAGAAGGCTGGTGCCGACAACGGTGTACAGACCGCCGCCCTGGGCGTAGTGATTGCCGCCCTGTTCGTCGCCCCCATCGGCATCGTTCATGCGGGTGCAGCGCTGTTGACCCCGTCATTGATTCCGATCGCCATCGGTGTTGCCATCCTGTCCACGGCCCTTCCCTATACGCTGGAGATGGTTGCTCTCACACGCATGCCGGCCAAGACTTTCGGCACGTTAATGAGCATCGAACCGGCGGTGGGTGCCTTGTCCGGTTTGCTGTTCCTGCATGAATTCCTGTCTTTGTCACAGTGGATGGCCATCCTGTGCATCATCCTGGCTTCCGTCGGTGCCACCATGACCATGGGCAGTGCCGCAAAGCCCGCCGTCGCAGCCGATTGACGACCGGTTTTACACAGACTCTGGTATTTACCGCTCAATTAGGCCATGTTTAGGCCCGCAACCCAGTGCCAGAAATGGACTTTTTCAGGACAGGGACCTCAAAACGCTTCATGCGCAAGCGAATACTGCCAGACCGGGCGATAGATCCGGGAACGCTACAAGGATAGCAATGAAACGAATTTTGATACTGATCGCCGTTCTTGCAGTTGCGGGCTGCGCGGCGACCGCCAAACCCCAGATCAAACACGGAAAGAAAGGGATTCATATCAACTGTTCGGGACTGTCGTCCTCGTGGGAACAGTGCTACACCAGCGCCGCCAACTCGTGCGCCCCCAAGAACTACAAGGTGATCGCCAAATCCGGCGATGCCGTGGAAGAGCCGGGTGATTATCCGTTCGGACTCAACCCCGCGGGCTATACCAGCCGCAGCATGATCGTCATCTGTAAATGATCTGAGCCGTTGTCAGGTCCTCGAGCCTGCCAACTGGCGACCGATCTCCTCATGGCTAGACTTCAGCACCCTGCGCTGCAGATCTGGCGTGATAAGCATTCGCGCCACCACCAGCGCACCGATGCATTGCGACAGAATCGCCCAAGCCAGGCTGTCGCTCTCCAGCACCCGCGCCCAACTTTCCTGAAGCTGGCAGATCCAGTGCTCAGCCTGCTGTCGAATCAGCGGATCGGAGCGGGCAATCTCGGCCCCCAACGCCGGTAATGCACAACCGGTTTCAGGGTGTTCGACGTGGGACATGCTCAGGTAAAGCTTGAGGCAACGCTCGAATTTGTCGCGCCCCTGATCAGCCCCCAGCCGCTCCAGGCTTTGACGCAACTCACGCTCGACTATGGAAGCGAACAACGCGTCCTTCGACGCGAAGTGGCTGTAGAACGCGCCACCACTCAAGCCGATGGCTTTCATCAAACCGTCGACCCCCACCGTGGAAAACCCGGATTGCTTAGCCGACAGCGCGCTGCTTTGCAGCAGTTTCTCTCGGGTTTCCAGCTTGTGACTGGCTGAATAACGCATGGCCCTTCCCTCAGGTTCCGTAATCTTGACGCCTGTCGAATCGTAGCATAACGTTCGTTTAGTTAACGATCGTTTACTAAAGGGGTCCAGGCAATGAATAATAAGAAGGTCGTGCTGGTTGTCGGTGCGGGAGATGCCACGGGTGGCGCCATTGCCAAGCGGTTTGCACAGGAGGGATTCGTTGCCTGCGTGACCCGTCGCAGCGCGGACAAACTCCAGCCACTGGTCGATGCCATCAGGGCTGGCGGCGGCGAAGCCCACGGTTTCGCCTGCGATGCCCGCAAAGAAGACGATGTGATTGCGTTGGTCGAGCAAATCGAAAGCGACATCGGCCCGATCGAAGCGTTCGTGTTTAACATCGGCGCCAACGTGCCTTGCAGCATTCTTGAAGAAACCGCCCGCAAGTATTTCAAGATCTGGGAAATGGCCTGTTTCTCAGGTTTTCTCAATGGCCGGGAAGTGGCCAAGCGCATGGCCAAGCGGCAACGGGGCACCATCCTGTTCACAGGAGCCACCGCCGGCTTGCGCGGCGCAGCAGGCTTTGCCGCGTTTGCCGGAGCCAAGCACGGGATTCGTGCGCTGGCACAAAGCATGGCTCGCGAACTGGGCCCGATGAATATTCATGTCGCCCACGTCGTGGTCGACGGCGCGATCGATACTGATTTTATCCGTGAGAGCTTCCCCGAGAAGTACGCCACCAAGGACCAGGATGGCATTCTCGACCCAGAGCACATCGCCGAGAACTATTGGTACCTGCACAGCCAGCCCCGCGACGCCTGGACCTTCGAGCTGGACCTGCGCCCCTGGAGCGAACGCTGGTGATCCGCCCCACCCTACGACAACAAGAAGAGTGCATCGACCATGAGCAAAACCGTGGAGTTTTATTTCGACCTGGGCAGCCCCGCCACCTACCTGGCCTATACCCAGCTACCGAAAATCTGTGAACAGACCGACAGCCAGCTGGTCTATGTGCCAATCCTGCTCGGCGGAGTGTTCAAAGCCACCGGCAACGCCTCCCCAGCCACCGTCCCTGCCAAGGGCCGCTACATGTTCATAGACCTGGATCGGTACGCTAAACGCTACGATGTGCCGTTGAAAATCAACCCGCACTTCCCGATCAACACACTGGTGCTCATGCGTGCCGTGACAGGTATGCAGTTGCGTCACCCTGGGCGCTTTGCCGCGTTCGTCGATTGCCTGTTCAAGGCACTGTGGATCGAAGGTCGCAACCTCAATGATCCGGCCACCGTCGGGGCAGTACTGAGCGAAAACGGTTTCGACCCGCAAGAGGTCCTGGCCCTGAGCGCCGACGAGGATGTCAAACGCGCCCTCAAGGACACCACCGAAAAAGCCGTGCAACGCGGCGTATTCGGTGCACCGAGCATGTTCGTCGGCGAGCAACTGTTCTTCGGCCAGGATCGACTGGACTTTGTCATCGAAGCCCTCCGTTAAGAACCCAGGGCCCAGTCGCCTATATGAGCCCGGGCGCTGGCGACAGCGCCCGGGCCAAAGTCGGTCAAACGGCCGCAGTACGCGTGTTCAACCACTCCAGCGCAGCACCGTCGAGCAATGGGCTCAAGCGTTCGCGCACTTCGGCGTGGTAGGCGTTGAACCACTGCTTTTCCTCTTCGCTCAGCAGCGAGGTTTCCAGGCAGCGCGTATCGATCGGGCACAGGGTCAGGGTTTCGAACTTGAGGAATTCACCGAATTCACTGCTGCCTGCCTCGCGGTTCATGGCCAGGTTCTCGATTCGCACACCCCAGCGTCCTGGACGGTAGGTGCCCGGTTCGATCGACGTGATCATGCCTGGCAGCATGGCCGTTTGCGGCGCTGGGGCGGCCTGGTAGGCAATCACCTGCGGACCTTCGTGGACGTTGAGGAAATAACCGACGCCGTGACCGGTGCCGTGACCATAGTCGACGCTTTCGGCCCAGATCGGCGCCCGGGCAATGGCGTCCAGCAGTGGCGACAGGATGCCCTTGGGGAATTGCGCCCGGGACAAGGCAATCACGCCCTTCAGCACGCGGGTGCAATCGCGTTTCTGTTCTGCCGTTGGTGTGCCGACCGCGACCATCCGCGTGATGTCGGTAGTACCGCCCAGGTACTGGCCGCCGGAATCGATCAGCAACAAGCCGTCACCTTCGATCACCGCGTGCTCTTCTTCGGTAGCGTGGTAGTGGGGCATGGCGCCGTTGGCGTTGAATGCGGCAATGGTGTTGAAGCTCAGCGAAACATAGCCCGGACGGCGTTCACGCGCCGCGGTCAGTTTTTCGTCGATGGTCAATTCGGTAATGCGCTCACGGCCCCAGGCCGATTCGAGCCAGGTGAAGAATTCGCACAGTGCTGCGCCGTCCTGCTCCATGGCCTGGCGGATGTGTTCGGCGTCTGCCAGGCTCTTCTGGGACTTGGCCAGGGTGGTCGGGTTCAGGCCTTCGATCAGCTTGACAGCGCTATCGAGGTTACCCAGCAGGCCCGCCGTTACCCGCGCCGGATCGACCAGCAGGCTTGCACCCGCCGGTATGGCGCGCAGGGCGTCGGCCACTTCGCTGTAATCGCGCAAGGTCACGCCGTCCTGTTCCAGGACCGCACCCAGCTGCGCATCGACTTTGCCCAGCGCGACGAACAGCGTTGCCTGCTGCTGGCTGATCAAGGCGAAAGAGACGAACACCGGATTGAACGACACATCGCCGCCACGCAGGTTGAACAGCCAGGCGATGTCATCCAGGGTGGCAATGAAATGCCAGTCGGCACCACGTGCCTGCAAAGTCTCGCGCAGCTTGGCGAGTTTTTCGCCGCGGCTGACGGTCGCTTGCGGCGGCAAGTGCTGATAGATCGGTTCGTTCGGCAGGCTCGGGCGGTCACTCCAGACTTGGCTCAACAGGTCGATGTCGGTGCGCAGGCGTGCGCCCCGCTCCTCGAGCTTGCTGCCCAACGTGCGTGCGGAAGCCACCGCCATCACCGCGCCATCGACTGCGACCACTCCGCCCGGTGGGGTTTGCTCGGCCAGCCAGTCCAACGGCCCGGGCTGCCCAGGTTGCAGTTTGACCAGCTCAATGCCACTGCCCTTGAGTTCCTTGCTCGCTTGTTCCCAATAGCGGCTGTCGGCCCAGACGCCGGCGAAATCCGCGGTAACGATCAGGGTGCCAACGGAACCGTGGAAACCCGACAGCCATTGGCGTCCTTGCCAGTAACCCGGCAGGTATTCGGACAGATGGGGATCGGCCGACGGCACCAGCAAGGCATGGATACCCTCCCGGCTCATCAGCTCGCGGGTTTGCGCCAGGCGCTGGGGCACTGACCCGGTGATCGTAAACTGCGTATTCATCGTGACTCCTGCTAACCACTTGTCATTATTGTTCAGTGCCGATCAGGGTCGGCGCCTGGTTGCGCTATTGCCAGAATGCCGGAGCACTGGCGCAGGCGCTTTTAATCAGCTGTACCGCTTGATCGATATCCTGCTCGGTGGTGAACCGCCCCAGGCTCAAGCGAATGGTGCGACTCGCCGTGCGAGCATCATGCCCCAAGGCCAGCAGCACATGGGATGGCGCATTACTGGCGGAATTACAGGCCGAGGTCGCGGAAAACGCCATCGAGGCGAGCAATGCCACCGAGTTGAACTCGCCTTCACTGAAGGTCAGGCTCAACGTATGCGGGATGCGCTGGGTGAGGCTGCCATTGAGCCGCACGCCCGGAATGTTCAGCAACTGCTCGAGCAGGCGTTCGCGCAGGCGCTCGATCAAGGCATTTTCTTCATCGAACGAGGCCGCTGCCAGGGCGAAGGCCGCGCCCATCGCGGCAATCTGGTGGGTCGCCAGGGTACCGGAACGCAAGCCGCCTTCGTGACCGCCGCCGTGGATCTGCGCCAGCAAGCGCTGGTGCGCACGCGGGCCGACATACAGCGCACCGATGCCTTTGGGACCATAGAGCTTGTGCGCCGAGAAGGACATGAGGTCCACCGGCCATTGCGCCAGGTCGATCGCAACCTTGCCCGCGCCTTGCGCCGCGTCGACATGAAACAATGCATTGCGCTCGCGCACCACCTGGCCGATGGCCGGGATATCGTTGACGGTGCCCAGTTCATTGTTGACCAGCATCAGCGACACCAGGAAGGTGTCCTCGCGCATGGCGTCGCTGACCGCTTGCGCGGTGATAAGGCCATCGGCATCCGGCACCAGGTACGTCACCGCCACGCCGCTGTCCTGCAACTGCCTGGCGGTATCGAGGATGGCCTTGTGCTCGATCTGGCTGGTAATGAGGTGGCCGCAGGCCGGGCCGCGCGCCTGGGCCACACCCTTGAGGGCAAGGTTGTTGGATTCGGTGGCCCCTGAGGTCCAGACGATCTGTTCTGGCGTGGCGCCAACCAGTTCGGCGACCTGGCGCCGCGCCTGCTCTACCGATTGCCGAGCCTGTTGGCCAAAGGCGTGGGAGCTGGAGGCCGGATTGCCAAAATTACCGTCAAAGCCCAGACACTCGACCATGATCTTGATGACTCGCTCATCCACCGGCGTGGTGGCGGCATAGTCGAAATACAGCGGACGTTTATTCATAAAAGACTCGAAGAGCGTGTTCCGGGATCAGGAAGCTCATGACTGCAAACGGCGAAACGCAGCCTTATGAGCTGCGTGCGGTTTTCAGAAGGTTACCAATACCTGATCGGATGCCGTTAAAGAAGAACAACTTCATTTAAAAGTGCGTCGGAACGCTCCTGATGATCCAGCTTAACAGGCATCGGGCGAGCGGTTGAAGCAATGCGTCAGCTGAAGCTATCGAGCAATATCGGATACAGCGACGCCACCAGCAGCGCGGCCATGCCCCAATTGAACAGGCGCAACCAGCGCCGGTCCTTGAGGACATTGCGCAGCAGCGTGCCGCAAGCGGCCCAGACACCGACGCTCGGCAGGTTGATCAGGGCGAACACCGCGGCAATCACAACCACGTTGGTGAAATAGCCCTGCATTGGTGTGTAAGTGCTGATGGCACCGATGGCCATGATCCAGGCCTTGGGATTGACCCACTGGAACGCGGCGGCGCCCAGGTAGCTGATCGGCTTGGCCTCGCCTCTGCAGCTGTCCGAGACAGGCCCGGAGTGCGCGATTTTCCACGCCAGGTAAAGCAAATACGCCGCACCGACGTAACGCAGCACGGTGTAGAGCAGCGGATACGCCTGGAATACCGCGCCCAACCCGAACCCCACTGCCACGACCAGCACGAAGAAGCCGCAGGTGATGCCCAACATATGGGGAATGGTTCGCTGAAACCCGAAGTTCACCCCGGACGCCAGCAATATGGTGTTGTTCGGACCCGGTGTGATCGAGGTGACGAGGGCAAACAGGGCAAAGCCCAGCAGCAGATCGAGCGAGAGTGTCATGGGTGGCAGTCCATCGGGGTCAGTCAGGTATTGACCCTATCGCGAACGCTCGGGGAAACCCATGGACAGTTAAGCGAAAGTTCCAGCAGTACAGTTTTGGCTCAGCTCTGGCGACCGTGCAGCTGTACAGCTCGTTCGGCGTTCATCTCACCCCGTTTGTCGAAACCAAAGGTTTTCCGTGGCTCGCCCAGCAGTTCGGCTTTTTTCGCGTGGTATTCGTCGAACGATAAGCCGCGACGATTCAGGGCTTCCAGCGCCAGCTCTCGGGTTTCTTCAGCAGTGTAAGGGCGCAATTCCGGGGAAACATGGCTGGCACATCCGGCAAGTACGGAGACCGCGAGCAGCAAGAAAGTGGCGATTAAAGGTTTCATTTTCGGCGTCCTGGCGTTGTGTTCGGGGCAATGAACACAGGCTACTCGCGCCTTTAGCCGAGCAAAAATCAACGCTCTCGATAGTCGCTATCGGATTTTTCTAATGCAACCCGTTTGCAGCCTTTTTATCTCTTAATGATCTATAAATATCGTTTTATTGTATTTTGAGGAATAACAGGCAAGCTTTATAACCATTGCATCCACTGTTGCCCGAACAACTGTTTACGAGGCAACAGTCATTCAACAAACAGCCCGTGAAAATCAACAGCGCGACCTGCCCGGAGCGCTGAAAGCCTGGTAATCCGGGGCTTCAAGGGATTGGTACAGCTCTTGCTCAACCCGGTGACTACCCACTGCTCGCAGAGCTTCTGTTTAAAAAGGAACTGATCATGTCGCGCCCCTTGAAAGTCGTTGCCCTCTCCGGTGGTACCTGGCGTCCTTCGCGCACCCTGGTGCTGACCCAAGCGCTGCTGGCGCAGCTGGCCGAGCAACTGCCGATCGACAGCAAGCTGATCGAGCTGGGTGACATTGCCCGGCCATTGGGCGCGGCGCTGTCGCGCCAGGAATTGGCAGCGGATATCGAAGCCGAACTGCAAGCGATCGAAAACGCTGACTTGCTGATCGTCGCCGCGCCGGTTTATCGCGGCTCCTATCCGGGTCTGCTCAAACACCTGTTCGACCTGATCGACCTCAATTCCCTGGTCAACACACCGGTCCTGCTGGCCGCCACCGGAGGCAGCGAACGTCACGCGCTGGTGCTTGATCATCAACTGCGGCCGCTGTTGAGCTTCTTCCAGGCCTTGACCTTGCCGATTGGCGTGTACGCCACCGAAGCCGATTTCTCCAATTACCAGATAACCAGTGAGCCCTTGAAGGCTCGCATTCGCCTTGCTGCAGAACGCGCGGCGCCGTTGTTCGGCGTGCACCCCCACAATCTGCTGAAAATCGCTTAAGGATTTGTTCATGGATGTTTTCTGGTTTCTGCCGACCCATGGCGACGGTCATTACCTGGGCACCACTCAAGGGGCACGCCCGGTAACGCTTAATTATCTAAAACAAGTGGCCCAGGCGGCGGACAGCCTCGGTTACCACGGTGTGTTGATCCCGACCGGGCGCTCCTGCGAAGACTCGTGGGTGATCGCTTCGGCGCTGGTGCCGCTGACCGAACGCTTGCGCTACCTGGTGGCGATCCGCCCGGGGATCATTTCGCCAACCGTTTCTGCGCGCATGGCCGCCACCCTGGATCGACTGTCCAATGGCCGGCTCCTGATCAATGTGGTGACGGGGGGCGACCCGGATGAGAACCGTGGCGACGGCAGTTTCCTCGATCACAGCGAACGCTACGAAGTTACCGATGAGTTCCTGAAGATCTGGCGCCGGGTGCTGCAAGGCGAATCTGTGGATTTCGAAGGTAAACACCTGCGGGTACAGAACGCCAAGGCGCTCTATCCGCCGGTACAGAAACCCTATCCGCCACTGTACTTCGGCGGTTCCTCCGATGCCGCCCATGACTTGGCAGCCGAACAGGTCGATGTCTACCTGACCTGGGGCGAGCCACCGGCGGCCGTGGCGCAGAAACTCGCCGATGTGCGTGAGCGGGCCGCGCGCAACGGGCGCACCGTGAAGTTCGGGATTCGATTGCATGTGATCGTGCGGGAAACCGCCGAAGACGCATGGAAAGCCGCTGACAAATTGATCGAACACATCAGCGACGAGACGATCGCCGCCGCACAGAAGTCGTTCTCGCGCTTCGACTCCGAAGGCCAACGGCGCATGGCTGCGCTGCATGACGGACGTCGCGACAACCTGGAGATTTCGCCCAACCTGTGGGCCGGTGTCGGGCTGGTGCGCGGCGGTGCCGGGACGGCACTGGTGGGCGATCCACGGCAGGTGGCCGCGCGGATCAAGGAGTATGCGGACCTGGGTATCGAGAGTTTCATCTTCTCCGGCTACCCGCACCTCGAGGAGGCCTATCGTTTTGCCGAACTGGTGTTCCCGCTGTTGCCCGAGCCGTACGCCAGCCTGGCCGGTCGCGGTATCACCAACCTTACCGGGCCGTTTGGCGAAATGATCGCCAATGATGTGTTGCCGGCCAAAGCCTGACGTCACCCGTCCTGTAAGAGCTGGCGCAGGCTGCGATCTTTTGATTTCAAAGATCAAGATCAAAAGATCGCAGCCTGCGGCAGCTCCTACAGGACCCACAAGAAAAGGATCCCCGCGTGACTGCCAAACCGCAAAGCGCCCTGATATCCCCGTTGCAGACCGCCCGCCAATTGGCCGCCGAGTTTGCCTTGACCGCCGTCGAGCGCGACGAGCGTGGTGGTACGCCCAAGACTGAACGCGATGCGCTGCGCCACAGCGGCCTGCTGGCGCTGAGCATTCCCAGACAGTTCGGCGGCCTGGGTGCGAGCTGGAGTGAAACCCTGGCCATCGTGCGCGAGTTCGCCAAGGTCGACAGCTCGATTGCCCATGTGTTCGGCTTCCATCACCTGATGCTCGCCACCGTGCGCCTGTTCGCCCGGCCCGAACAATGGCAGCCGTGGTTTGAACAAACCGCGCGCAAGAACTGGTTCTGGGGCAATGCCCTCAACCCCCTGGACACCCGCACCGTGGTGAAAAACCTCGGCGGCTGGCGTGAGTTTTCCGGCAAGAAAAGTTTTTGCTCCGGCGCCAGCGACTCAGAAATGCTGATCGCCTCGGCGGTGGATGAAAACGCCGGTGGCAAGCTGTTGATCGCCGCCATTCCCAGCGGTCGCAGCGGCATCAGCCTGCACAATGACTGGAACAACATCGGTCAGCGCCAGACTGACAGTGGCAGCGCGACCTTCGAACGGGTACGGGTCGAAGAGTCGGAACTGCTGCTCGATCCGGGCCCCTTGAGTACGCCGTTCGCCTGCCTGCGCCCGCTGATCGCCCAGCTGACCTTCACTCACCTGTTCCTCGGCATCGCCGAAGGCGCCTTCGAAGAAGCGCGGCAATACACGCTGACCGAAACCCGGCCGTGGCATAAATCCACCGCTCAGCAGGTGACCCAGGACCCTTATGTACTTGGTCACTACGGCGAATTCTGGGTGGCCCTCGAAGGTGTGCGGTTACTGGTGGAGCGTGCCGCCGACTTGCTCGACAAAGCCTGGGCCAAAGGCCCGAACCTCAGCGCCGAGGAACGCGGGCACCTTGCCACCGCCATCGCCACGGCCAAGGTCGCGGCAACGCGCAATGGCCTGGAGTTGTGCAGCCGCTTGTTCGAAGTGACCGGCGCGCGTTCGACCCATGCCTCGCTGCGCCTGGACCGTCATTGGCGCAACCTGCGCACGCAAACCCTGCACGACCCGGTGGATTACAAACTCCAGGAACTGGGTGACTGGGCGCTGAACCAGGCCCTGCCGATTCCGACTTTCTATTCATAGCTTGCCCATCAAGGAGCGTGCCCCATGCAACTGCTGACCTTACCGCCCTCGCCCGCTCTGGCCACGTCGATCCGCGCCACGGCGCAGGTCTTCGAAGACCCGAAATCCCAGGCCCTGCTGGCGCATTTGCAACAAGTCGCACCCAGTGATGCCAGCGTGCTGATCATTGGTGAAACCGGCACCGGCAAAGAGTTGGTGGCGCGTCATATCCACAATCTCAGCGCCCGGCGTAACCGGCCGTTCGTAGCGGTGAACTGCGGTGCGTTCTCTGAATCCCTGGTCGAAGCCGAATTGTTCGGTCATGAAAAAGGCGCCTTTACCGGTGCCCTGAGCGCCAAGGCCGGCTGGTTCGAGGAAGCCGACGGGGGCACCTTGTTTCTCGATGAAATTGGCGACTTGCCAATGGCTATCCAGGTCAAGTTGTTGCGCGTGTTGCAGGAGCGCGAAGTGGTGCGCCTGGGTTCGCGCAAGAGCATTCCCATCAATGTGCGCGTGCTCGCGGCCACCAACGTGCAACTGGAAAAAGCCATCAACGCCGGGCACTTTCGCGAAGACTTGTATTACCGGCTCGACGTCGTCAGCCTGGACCTGAGCCCGCTGCGCGATCGCCCGGGCGACATCCTGCCGCTGACGCGTCACTTCATCAATGCCTATAGTCAGCGCCTGGGTTACGGTGACATCACCATCAGCAAAGAGGCCGAACTGAAACTGCGCAGCTACAGTTGGCCGGGCAATATCCGCGAACTGGAAAACGTGATTCACCACACCCTGCTGATTTGCCGTAACGGCGTGATCGAACGCGATGACCTGCGCCTGTCGAACATGCGCATCGAGCGTCAGGACGACTATCACACACAGGTCGACGACTGCGCCGAAGCCCTGCTTGACCGGGCCTTCCAGAAACTCTTCGAACAACAGGCCGGCGCGCTGCATGAGAAAGTCGAAGATGCCTTGATGCGCGCCGCCTATCGTTTCAGCCACTACAACCAGGTGCACACCGCCGCACTGCTGGGGCTGAGCCGCAATGTGACCCGCACGCGCCTGATCAAGATGGGTGAACTGGCGGTGAACAAACGCCGGCCCGCAGAAAACGTTCAGGGCGAGCGCTTGGTGCAACTGTCGATCTAACCCACGAGCGTGCAGTGCAATCCGTGGTCGGGGCTGCGTTCCAGGCTGTGCACCACCTGGAACGAGCCGAAGGTCACGGTCTTCGCCTGATGAGCGCGAATCAGTTGCCAGAAATCCTGTTCCCCGCTTTCAAACGCCTGAAACGCCGCCTCCCCCGCCTCGCGGGTTTGCCATTGCAGGTAATTGAGCACCCGTCGCCCGTCTTCGCTGGCCTGGATGCTGGCACTCAGAAAGCCGCTGTGGTGCTGGACCAGACGCTCGGTCTGCCGTGACAGCGCTGACACCAGAGCCGATTGCTGCTGCGGGTCGATTTCGAATTCGATCAATTGGGTGAAGCTGCGATGTTTCGCTGGCGCGTGCATGAATAATCCCCCACTCAGGTGCAAGGCGAATCTTGCGATCCGAAGATGTGCAGGGTAAAACCTCCAGTTAAGTAAAGGTCAAGAGGCATTTTTCAAATGATCACCCTGGAAAACCTGCATAAGGAACTCAGCGTCGGCCAGCTGGCCGCCCGTAGCGGCGTCGCGGTCACGGCGCTGCACTTTTATGAATCCAAGGGATTGATCAGGAGCAATCGCAACCAGGGCAATCAACGGCGCTATCCAAGGGAAGTGTTGCGGCGGGTGGCGTTGATCAAGGTGGCCCAGCGACTGGGCATTCCGTTGGCGGAAATTGGCGAGGCACTCAAGGCCCTGCCGGATAACCGCGCACCGACGGCGGCGGATTGGAAGGATCTGTCGGCGCAGTGGGGTCGGGATCTGGATGAGCGGATCAATCAGTTGACGTTGTTGCGCGACAAACTCAATGGCTGCATTGGTTGTGGGTGTTTGTCGATGGAGGCCTGCCCGTTGCGTAATTATGGGGATGTGCTGGGGGAACAGGGACCAGGGGCGCAGCTGCTGGAATCGGGAATCGATCCAAGAATGAGTTGAGCCCTTCGCGAGCAAGCCCGCTCCCACATTTGACCGCGTTCCTCCGGACAACTCGGTCTAATGTGGGAGCGGGCTTGCTCGCGAAGGCGTCCTTCCAATCGATGAAAATTTAGAACCCCGGTGCGATCTGGCCTTTGTAACGGGTCAGGATGAACTGGCGCACCTCATCGGAGTTCAACGCCTTGGCCAGTTTCTGCAGGCCCGGGTCATTGATGTTGTCCGGCCGTGCCACCAGGAACTCGATGTAAAGGCTCTTGCCCTTCTCCACGATCAAGGCACTGTTGGTATCGATCCCGGCCTCCAGGGCGTAGTTGGCGAAGACGAACGCCAGGTCGACCTGACTCACCGAACGCGCCAGCAGTGCGCCTTCCAGTTCACGGATTTTCAAGTGCCTGGGGTTTTCAACGATGTCCCGCTGGGTCGCCAGGGTGTTGCCGGGGTCCTTGAGTTTGATCAGACCCGCTTCGTGCAAGAGCACCAAGGCGCGACCGGTATTGACCGGGTCGTTGGGGATCGAAACGGTGGCGCCGTCCTTGAGCTCGGCGATTTTTTTGATTTTGGTCGAGTAAGCACCGAACGGCTCGATGTGCACGCCCACCACCGGCACCAGGTCCGTGTGACGGGTCTTGTTGTAGTCATCGAGGAACGGCCGATACTGGTAATAGTTGGCGTCGAGATTCTTCAGCGCCAGTTGCTGGTTGGGCTGGATGAAATCGGTGAACACCTTGATGTCCAGGTCTACGCCTTCCTTGGCCAGCGTCGGCTTGACGAATTCGAGGATTTCCGCGTGCGGCACCGGGGTGGCGCCGACGGTCAGTTTTTCGTTGGCGTGAGCGCTCAACGATATCAAGGCAGCCAGTATGGCCAGGGTCTTTTTCATGCTGTGCTCCATGGCAGATTTCAATGGCCGTCGTGGGGCGGACGTGGGGCCGGTTTTTTGATTTGAATCGTCAGCGGTGGCTGTAACGCGCCACCAGTCGGTCGCCGCTCATTTGCAGGGCCTGGACCAGAATCAACAACAGCACCACGGTGACTACCATCACATCGGTCTGGAACCGCTGGTAACCGTAGCGAATGGCCAGGTCGCCGAGGCCGCCACCGCCGATTACCCCGGCCATTGCCGTGTAATCGACCAGCACGATCGCGGTGACCGTGACCGCCGCCAGCAGCCCTCCCCGAGCCTCCGGCAACAAGGTGTAGCGAATGATTTGCCACGTGTTGGCGCCCATGGCCTGGGTGGCCTCCACCACCCCGCGATCGACTTCGCGCAGCGCGGTTTCCACCAGCCGCGCGAAGAACGGCGTGCAACCAACCACCAGCGGTGGAATGGTCCCCGGCACCCCCAGCGAAGTACCCACCAGCAGGGTCGTCAGGGGGATCAGCACAATCAACAGAATGATGAACGGCAGCGAACGCAGCATGTTCACGATCACCGACAGCACCCGGTAGACACCGACGGCTTCATGCAATTGGCGCTTGCCGGTGAGGAACAGCAGCACCCCCAGCGGCAATCCCAGCAGCACGGTAAAACCCAGGGCCGCGCCGAGCATGCTCAAGGTGTCGAGGCAGGCCTGGCCGATGTCAGCCCAATAAATGTTCTTGAACCATTCGGCCATGGTCACGACCAGTCGTGACGTGGTGGTTTCACGCCATTGAGCAGCCAGTTACCAACCACGTGGTACTTCCAGCGCACCGGGTCATGCAGGGTGTGGACCCGGGCATTGCGCCAGTGGCGATCGAAGTTATGTTTTTTCAGGGTCGAGCGGGTGCCACCGAGTTCGAACAGTTTGTTGGTCGCTTCAATGGCGATTTCCGTGGTCAGCACCTTGGCCTTGGCAACGGCCAGGGAGGCACGGGCAACGTTATCTTCATCGGGGGCCGGACGCGCGGCATCCAGCGCACGACCGGCTCGTTCCAGCAAGGCTTCGGCGGCTTCCAGGCGAATTTCGAGCCCCCCGACCTGAATGATGGTCAGCGGATCTTCGCTGGCCTTTTCCACACCGGCATCGATCCATGGCCGGGCGGACTGGCGGACAAACGCAATGGTATCGCGCAGCGCCGCACGGGCGATGCCGGCATCGATGGCGGCGGTGGTCAACTGGGCGAACGGGCCGGCCAGGGTCGGGTTTTCGTAGGAGCGATAGGTCGGGAACAGGTTGAACGCCGCGACGCGCAGATCCTCGGCCAATACGGTACCGCTGGAGGTGGTGCGCTGCCCGATGCTGTCCCAGTCGTCGACAATCACCAGGCCTGGCGTGCCGCGCTCGACGAAGGCCAACTGGCCCTTTTGCTCTTCATCCAGCGCCAGTACCGCCAGCCAGTGGGCATACAGCGACCCTGTGCAGTAACCCTTGCGTCCGTTGATCACATGGCCGTCACCGTAACGGCGAATGGTCGCCTTGATGTCCTGCACGTTTTTGCCGCCGGTTTCCGACAAGGCATTGGCAAACCGGTGGCCTTGCAGGGCCAGGTCGAAAAAGTGCGCCTGCTGTTGCGGGGTGCCTTGCAGGCGAATGTCTTCGAGCAGGCAATAGTGGTTTTGCGGGATCTGTCCCAAGGACGGATCGGCCGCCGAAATGATCGCAATGACTTGCGCCAGTACCGCACTGGACACCTGCGCGCCACCAAATGCCTCAGGCACGGTGATGCCCCACAGGCCACTGTTGGAATACAGGTCGACGATCTCGGCGGGCACCTGGCGTGTGCGATCGCGTTCCGCATCTTGCTCCAGCAGGATGGCGGCGACCTGTTCAGCTACCCGCAGTGCTTCGGCTTCGTCGGCGATCCGGTGGGCGGCCGGCGGGTTGATCGGATAAACGGCAGATTGGGGCATGCAAGACTCTCGATACCAGTGTTTATCGAAGGTCATTGCAGCTTCCGTGCCTGATGGCGCAGGTCAGTGTTCAAAGGGGGTTCAGGCTATTTCGAAGATTTCTTCGTGACGAAGTCAGGCAATCTGCTGCTTCACTGTTGGTGGCTGAACAGTGTCGATGAACCCTCAGGTTCGGAGCGCGTCGGGACAATCTTTTTGGAAACTTGAAACATGCTGAAGATCAAAACAAAAGATCGCAGCCTGCGGCAGCTCCTACAATTATTCGGCTGGAGAGCGATCTTCAATCCACAAGAAAAGGGAGAACCATCATGAGCGTTAAACCGATTCCAGAGGGTTATCACAGCATCACCCCGTACCTGGGCATTCAAAAAGCCGCCGAAGCCATCGAGTTCTACAAAAAAGCCTTCGGCGCCATCGAGGTCATGCGCCTGGCCATGCCCGATGGCGGCATCGGCCACGCCGAACTGCGCATCGGCGACTGCCCGATCATGCTCGGCACACCCTGCGATCAAGGGCCGCTGAGCAATCCAGACAACTCGCCGTCGGTAGGCTTGCATTTGTACGTGACCGATGTGGACAAGTCCTACAAACAGGCGATCGAGGCGGGCGGCATCGTGGTGTCAGAGGTCAAGGATCAATTCTACGGCGACCGTTCCGGGACCTTGAGGGATCCCTACGGGCACCTGTGGTTCCTGGCCACACGTAAAGAGGATCTGACCCAGGAGCAGATCGAGCAGCGGGCGAAAGAGATGTTTCAACAAGGGTGACACCCTGTTGGCTTGTAGGAGCCAGGCTTGCCGGCGAACTGTTCGCCGCGGTGCACCTGACAGACCGCATTATCGTTCTTCGCGGGCAAGCCTCGCTCCTACGACGAAACACGAAACACGAAACATTTTCTTTCATATCACCCTTCGGGATTTCGGGTGCTCATCCGTCCTATAGAGATGCAGTTCTGTCGCGTGGGCAAAAGCCACGACCGGACCGTCCATGGACCTCATCGCTGCGAAGCCCGTAGCAGAGGTCCTTCATCGATATAAGACGCCTCAATCATGTCGAAGAAATCCCGCTCAAAAATCTGGTTCCTGGTCCACAGCTGGCTAGCACTGCCGATCTGGTTTTTCGTGCTGATCGTCTGTGTGACCGGCACGCTGGCGGTGGTCAGCCAGGAGATCGTGTGGCTGGCTAATCCACAAATGCGTGCCAGCCCACCTGCGGACAACGCGCCACGGCTCAATTACGACCAGATCGTCGCCGCGATCAAGCAAGCCGAACCCGACATCATCGTCGACAGCATCAGCCGCCCCGACGAAGCACATTTCGCGCTGGACGTTCGCGTCAACTACCCCGATGGGCGTGAGTTGACGGTATACGTCAACCCATACACCGGTGCCATCCAGGGCCCCGCGCCGCCATTCAACTTCCAGGCGTTCACCCGTGCCCTGCATGGCTGGTGGTTGGTGCCGTTCACCAACGGCTACAGCTGGGGCTGGTACCTGGTGTCGTTCCTCAGCCTGCCGATGCTGGCCTCCCTGGTGACGGGCCTGGTGGTGTACAAGCGCTTCTGGAAAGGCTTTTTCCGGCCAACTTTGCGCATTCGCCAGGGCGCACGGATTTTCTGGGGAGATTTCCATCGCCTCAGCGGCATCTGGTCGATCTGGTTCATCGCGGTTATTTCCGTCACCAGCACCTGGTTCCTGATCGAAGCGTTCATGTTCGACAACCAGATTTCCATCTCCACCGCGCCGGTAGCGGCGGTGGTCCCGCGTGAAAGCGTGCCGCTCACCACCGATGGATCGCCCACACCGATGATCAGTCTGGAGGCGGCGATCCGCGAGGCCAAGGCGCGCATCCCGGGGCTCGACGAGAGCTTTGTGAGTATGCCGGCCAATGCCTACAGCTACCTGTCGGTGGGTGGGCGCAGTTGGTATCCGCTGATGTTCCAGACAGCCGACATCAATCCCTACACCGGCGAAGTCGCCGCCACGCGCCTGCTGTCGGACCGCTCGAGCCTGGAGTTCGTGACCGAATCCATGCGTCCGCTGCACACCGGTGATTTCGGCGGAATCTGGATCAAGCTGATCTGGTGCTTCTTCGGCCTGCTGTTGAGCATGATGGTGCTCAGCGGCCTGTTGATCTGGACCAAGCGCACCGCCCTGGCCACGGCCAACGCCCTCAAGCGCCGCAACAAACGCCCACGCGACGAGGCTGCTACGGCGAACAGCGCTGGAACCACGGAGATCAGCCAATGAGCCAGGTCCCCACGCAAGCATCCCGTTCGACGCTGAGCCGCTTCTGGCACAAATGGCGCTTCCACATCAACGTTCTGCTGTTGCTGGTGCCGCTGGGTTTCATGCCCAAGTACTTCGCCGATGCCGCGCTGTTTCGCGGTGATACGGGCCTGGGCGAGCGGGAGATCGGCGAAGTCCAGGTCGGACCCTGGAGCCTGCGCCTGGCCGAGCTTCGTAATGAAGCACCACGGCCCGATGGCCCGGCCGGCTACATGAAGAACTTCAACGCCGCGCTGTGCGACAGCTGCCGCGAGCAGGTCAAGGCGACTTACCTGCGCATCGGCAAGCCCCGCAGCCTGCGCGCCGCCGGGGTGATTTTCTTCGGCACGCCCTACCGTATGGGCGCCATGCTGCCGGTCCCGGCAAAAACCAAGGCCGACGCCGAACTGTGGATCACCATGGAAGGCTGGGACGGCTCCATGCATCAGGCATCCATTCCTCTGAGCCAGGCCTCCCCCGCCACCCTCGCCTGGCTGTCCACCCAAGGAGGCAAACCATGATCAACCTCATCCGTCCTGTGAGCGTCGCGTTGCTGGTGTTTTGCGCCGGCTTCAGCGCCAGCGCCCTGGCGCATAATCCGATGTGCGAGTGCAAGGCCATCGACGCCGAGCAGATCAAGTGCACCGGCGGTTTTTCCGACGGCAGCGGTGCACCGGGCGTGACCCTGGACGTGATCGGCTATGACGAAACCATCCTGGTGCCGGGCAAACTCGGGGCCGACTCGACCTTGACCTTCAAGAAGCCCGGTGCCGAGTTCTATGTGCTGTTCGACGCAGGCCCCGGCCACGTAGTCGAGATCGACCAGGCGGACATCGAAAGCCCATGAGTACGCCAACCAGGCACATCGTCCGCCCGGCCGGCGCCGGCCATGAAACCCTCTATGTATTGCTGTTGTGCCTGATGATCCTGGCGGTGGCAGGTTCAGTAGTAGCCTGGCGCGGCGAGTCGCAGCAAGTGAGCAGCGTCAACAGTCATCAACTGGATGCCCGCCGCGATCTGAGCGCTTGCGAACAAGGCATCTACGCCGATTTACGCGTGACGCTGGATGAGATTCACCTGCTGCGCCAGGAACAACACAGCCTGCCGACACCTGAAAGCCTCGCCAATGAAGGATTTGCCCCCTTTGCCCAGGACGCCAGCTCGGTCAGTCGTGGTGGCCATGCCTGGCAGTTGCTCGAGGCCGGGGGGTACTTCGGGCAGAGCCAGAGCGTCGAGGTGGCGGGCTCGTTCCTGATGCGCCTGAGTGCGGACGACGACGCCCCGGACATCTGGCTCAACCGCGCCGCCGACCTCAAGGCTCCTGTCGACCTCAGCGATGCCACGCTTGAAGGCACCGGCTGGCAGCAGGTCGTCGCGCAATTCGATGCCGGCGTGACCCGCCAGCACCGGCACTGAACCCTCGCCTTCATCCGAGAGAAGACCGCTTTCCCATGCCTATTTCATCGCTACGTTCTTTCCTGCGCCTGTCACTGATCGGCCTGCTGGCCTGCCTGTTGCCCTCCCTGGCCAGCGCCGATGAGGCCAAGCGCCTGCGCATCGGCATCACCCTGCACCCGTATTACAGCTATGTGGCCAACATTGTCGGCGACAAGGCCGAGGTGGTGCCGCTGATTCCCGCAGGCTTCAACCCGCACGCCTACGAACCGCGTGCCGAGGACATCAAGCGCATCAGCGGGCTCGACGTGATCGTGCTCAACGGCGTCGGCCATGACGACTTCGCCGACCGCATGATCGCCGCCAGTGAAACGCCGAACGTGCCGGTGATCGAGGCCAACGAAAACGTGCCGCTGCTGGCCGCCACTGGCGTCGCCGCGCGTGGCGCGGGCAAAGTGGTCAACCCGCACACCTTCCTGTCGATCAGCGCCTCGATTGCCCAAGTCAACAATATCGCCCGTGAACTGGGAAAACTCGACCCGGCCAACGCCAGGACCTACACCGAGAACGCCCGCGCCTACGGCAAGCGCCTGCGCAAGATGCGCGCCGACGCCCTGGCCAAATTGACCGCGGCGCCGAACGCCGAGTTGCGCGTAGCCACGGTTCACGCCGCCTACGATTACCTGCTGCGCGAATTCGGCCTGGAAGTGACGGCGGTGGTCGAGCCGGCCCACGGCATCGAACCCAGCCCCAGCCAGCTGAAAAAGACCATCGACCAACTGCGTGAGCTGGATGTGAAAGTGATCTTTTCGGAGATGGATTTCCCCTCCACCTATGTCGACACCATCCAGCGCGAATCCGGGGTGAAGCTGTATCCGCTGTCGCATATCTCCTACGGCGAATACACCGCCGACAAGTACGAAAAGGAAATGACTGGCAACCTCAACACCGTGGTGCGGGCGATCCAGGAGTCCGGGGCATGACATCGAAAGAAACCATCCCGGGCGATGCACAATCCGCTGTGGGAGCGAGCCTGCTCGCGAAGGCGTCCAGTCAGGCGACATCATCATTGAATGACACAGCGCAGTCGCGAGCAGGCTCATTCCCACAGGTTT
Organism: Pseudomonas sp. V98_8; assembly: GCF_029967975.1. Lineage (NCBI taxonomy): Bacteria > Pseudomonadati > Pseudomonadota > Gammaproteobacteria > Pseudomonadales > Pseudomonadaceae > Pseudomonas > Pseudomonas sp. V98_8. Next base: position 75,955 of record NZ_JASCAE010000050.1, on the reverse strand, counting down.
CGGGCCCGACCCTGGATTTCGCCGATATCAGCCTGACCCTCGGTCGCACGACCATCCTCGACAACGTCACATTTCAAGTGAGGCCCGGTAGTGTGCATGCGCTGGTCGGCCCCAACGGTGGCGGTAAAAGTTCGTTGATCAAGACCCTGCTCGGGCAGATGCCGCACCAGGGCCGCTTGAGCCTGCAATGGCCAGGCGAGCCGGGGACGATCGGCTACGTGCCCCAGGCGCTGGAATTCGATCGCGGCCTGCCAATGACTGTCGACGATTTCATGGCCGCGATGTGCCAGCGACGCCCGGCGTTCCTTGGCTTGAGCAAGCACTACGCGAAGGCGATTGGCGACGCGCTGGAACGGGTCGGCATGCAGGACAAGCGCAAGCGGCGCATGGGCGCGCTGTCGGGAGGCGAGCGTCAGCGCGTGTTGTTGGCGCAAGGACTGATTCCGGCGCCGCAACTGCTGGTGCTCGACGAACCGATGTCGGCCCTTGATGAAGCCGGCATCCGCGTGTTCGAACGCTTGCTGGGCGATTGGCGCGCGGCGGGCATCACCGTGCTGTGGATCGAGCACGACCTGGAAGCGGTCGCACGCCTGGCCGATCACGTCACCGGCCTGAACCGCCGAGTGCTGTTCGACGCCACACCGCAACAGGCCCTGACCCCTGATCGCCTGCTGAGCTTGTTTTCGACCCATCCACGGAGCGCTGCCTGATGAGTTACGAAGCCTTTCGATTGATGGTCCAGGGCTGGGCCTCGTCGGGTTATCTGCCTGAGGCACTGGCCTATGGATTTGTCGTCAACGCCTTGCTCGCCGGCCTGTTGATCGGCCCGGTGCTGGGCGGTCTGGGTACCCTGGTGGTGGTCAAGCGCTTCGCGTTTTTCTCCGAAGCGGTGGGCCACGCGGCGCTGACCGGCGTGGCCATCGGCATCCTCCTGGGGGAACCCTACACCGGGCCATACGGCAGCCTGTTCGGCTACTGCCTGCTGTTCGGCATCTTGCTCAACTACCTGCGCAACCGCACGGGCCTGGCGCCGGATACGTTGATCGGTGTGTTTCTGTCGGTGTCGTTGGCGCTGGGTGCCAGTCTGCTGCTGATCCTGGCGGGCAAAATCAACGTGCACATCCTCGAGAACGTACTGTTCGGATCGGTGCTGACGGTCAACGGCAATGACCTGCTGGTGCTGGCCATCGTCGGTTCGCTGGTCATGGCCCTGGCCTTGCCGCTCTACAACCGCATCATGCTCGCCAGCTTCAACCCGCAATTGGCGGCAGTGCGCGGGGTGGCAGTGAAGTCCCTGGATTATCTGTTCGTGATTCTGGTGACGCTGATCACCGTCGCCGCCGTGAAAGTCATCGGCGCCATCCTCGTTGGTGCGTTGTTGGTGATACCGGCCGCGGCGGCGCGCCTGCTCAGCCAGTCCCTGAAGGGCTTCTTCTGGTGCTCGGTGCTGATCGCCACAGTGAGCACGCTGTGCGGGATTCTCGCACCGATTGTCTTTGACCTGCCGATCCCCTCCGGAGCCGCGATCATCCTGGTGGCCGGTATCGCTTTTGCCCTGGCCGCCATCGCGCGCGGCGTCGTCCCCAGCCTCAAAGGGAACCTTGGATAAATGTCATTTTCTCTGCGACAACTGACCCTGGCGCTCGCCCTGTGCGGGCTGGCCACAACCGCCATCGGCGCTGACAGCAACAAACCGTTGCGGGTGCTGGCTTCATTGCCGATCACCTACGGCCTGGGCGAAGTGCTGCTCAAAGGCACCGATGTCAGCTTGGAGCGCGCGGCGCCAGCCAACCTGCCTGGCAGCCGCCAGACCGCCTACTTCACCGGACGTGGCGCTGCGGCGCTGGCCAAGATGGCGAGCGGCGCCGATGCGGTGATCGGCTTGCGCTCGCTGTGGCCGGACGATCCGCTGTATCCGATCTCCCGGCGCAGCAACATTCGCATCATCGAAGTCGACGCCGCGCGTCCAGTGGATGGCGCCCTGCCCGGCATTGCCGTGCAGCCGGGCAGCAAGGTCGATGGCTTGAACAGTCAGCCGTGGCTGGCCAGTAACAACATGGGACGCATGGCCGACGTGATGGCGGCGGACCTGGTGCGCCTGGCCCCCGCGGCCAAACCTGCGATCGAGGCGAACCTGGCGACGCTGAAACAGCGATTGCTCAAACTCAGCGCCGACAGCGAAGCGCGCCTGGCTGCCGCGGACAACCTCAGCGTGATGAGCCTCAGCGATCACCTTGGCTACCTGATCGGCGGGCTCAATCTGGAGTTGGTTGGGCTCGATGCACGGCCGGATGCCGAATGGACGCCAGAGGCGCTGAAGGTATTGGGGGCAACGCTCAAGGACAACGATGTGGCGGTGGTGTTGCATCACCGGCAGCCCTCAGACGCGGTGAAAGCGGCGATTACGGAGGCCGGGAGTCGGTTGGTGGTGTTGAGTGTCGACGCCGCTGATCCGGTGGCGGAACTGGAAGGAAATGTGGATCTGCTGATCAAGGGGTTGAGCGACGCGTACCTGTAGGAGCCAGGCTTGCCGGCGAAGAACGATAACGCGGTATGACAGATAATCCGCAGCGCCTGGTTCGCGGGCAAGCCTCGCTCCTACAGGCGCAGAACGACAACGCGGTGTGACAGCTGCACCGCAGTGTCTCGTTCGCGGGGCCTCACCGCTCGCACTTACAAAATGAAAAAGCCCGCTGACCTTACCGGTTCAGCGGGCTTTTTGTTTGCGGGCGCTGACTCAGTGCGCCACGGCCACCTGCTCATCCATCTTCTGGCGCAGACTCAGCGGACGCATATCGGTCCAGGTCTCTTCAATATAGGCCAGGCATTCTTTTTTCAGCCCGCTTTTGCCCACGGTACGCCAGCCCTCGGGCACGGCTTTGTAGTCGGGCCAGATTGAGTATTGCTCTTCATGGTTGACCACGACCTGAAAGAGGATGTCCTCACGGTCGAATACTGACGTCATGCTGTCTCTCCATCGCTGCAGGGTCGGCTGTACGCTGTGTGCAGCCGCTATATGGAAGGAACGTTCCAGGGCTCTGGAAATTTAGAGTCTGGCGGTGGCAGCGGCCAAGGCCCTGCCGAAAATCTCGGCCACTTGATCAATCTCCGAGGCGGTGATCACCAGCGGTGGCAGAAAGCGAACCACGGCACCCAGGCGGCCGCCCAGTTCAAGGATCAAGCCACGCTTGAGGCATTCACGCTGTACCAACGGCGCCAGTCGCGCACACGCCGGAGGATGACCCAGGGCATCCGTCACTCCGGTCGGATCGACCAGCTCCACGCCGAGCATCAGGCCTCGACCTCGAATATCACCCAGCTGCGGGAAGTCACGCTGAAGGATGCGCAGGTGCTCGTTCAGGCGTTTGCCCATGGCGGCGGCATGTTCGCAAACCTTGTGTTCGACCAGGTAACGCATCACGGCGGAACCGGCGGCCATCGCCATCTGATTGCCGCGGAAAGTCCCGGCATGGGCGCCCGGCAGCCAAGTGTCGAGCCAGTCGCAATAGACCACCACGGCTAATGGCAAGCTGCCGCCGATTGCCTTGGACAGGACCACCACGTCCGGAATGATCCCGGCGTGCTCGAAAGCGAACATTTTGCCGGTACGGGCAAAGCCGCTCTGAATCTCGTCGACGATCAACGCCACGCCGGCTTTTTCGGTAATCCGGCGCAAGCCGCGCAACCAGTCGAGATCGGCCGGGATGACCCCACCCTCCCCCTGCACCACCTCGACGATCACTGCCGCCGGCAGCTGCACGCCTGCCTCAGGATCGTTCAACAGGTTTTCCAGATAGTGGAGGTTAGCCTTCACCCCCTTAGCGCCACCCAGCCCAAACGGGCAACGGTAATCGTAAGGGTACGGCATGAATTGCACGCCGCTACTGAGCAACGCACCCAGGGGCTTTTTCGGCCCGAGGCTGCCCATCAGGCTCAACGCGCCCTGGCTCATGCCGTGGTAACCGCCCTGGAATGACAGCACGGTGCTGCGGCCGGTGGCCGTACGCACCAATTTCAGCGCGGCTTCCACCGCATCGGTGCCGGTGGGACCGCAAAACTGGATCTTCGCTTGTGCAGCCAAGGCTTTCGGTAACAAGCCGAACAGGTCCTGGACGAATTGATCCTTAACCGGCGTGGTCAAGTCCAGGGTGTGCAGCGGCAGTTCGTCGGCCAGCACGCGCTGGATCGCTTCGATCACCACCGGGTGGTTGTGCCCCAGGGCCAGCGTCCCGGCGCCGGCCAGGCAATCGATGAACGTACGACCTTCAACATCTTCGACATACAGGCCCTTGGCGCGCTTGAGTGCCAGCGGAATACGGCGCGGGTAACTGCGGGCGTTGGACTCCTGCTGGCTTTGACGCGCCAGCAACGGCGATTCGTTGAATTGATAAAGCGTGTCGGCCGGCACCGGAGTGAACCGGGCCGATTGGTCTTGCACAAGCCTGGTAGCGACTGACATCTCTCGACCCCTCAATAAGGTTTTCCTGTTCTGGAAACGCACCGGGAGCCAGAGGATTTAGACCACAGCCAACGCTTTTTGCATGGGAATGGCATAGAGGCCCGCTACCGCGAACGCCTGGGCGTAGGCCCGATAACCCAGGCGCCGGTAAAAGGCCTCGCCGGTGCGGGTGCTGTTGAGTCGTGAATGCCGCAGCCCCTGATTGATCAACCAACCTTCGAGATCGCGCACCAGCGCTTTCCCGATCCCACGACGAAACCATTCCGGCAGTACGTAACAGAACGCTACCTTGCCGTTGCTGGAGGCCATGGCGACACCCACGGGTTTGCCCTGCAAGAGCGCGATGTTCAGGTACAACCGCCGGTCGGTGAACCAGGGAAGAATGTGTTCGATGGTCTTGTTGTGGGTCCAGTTGGCAACGGTTCGCGGGTTGTTGCGGTGGTCGGGCACGCAACCGACCCGGATGGAGCGCTTGATGATGCGACAAATGATGCCGGCGTCCGCCGGGGTTGCCTTGCAGGTGTGTACGGATGCTTCCATGATGCGATCACCTCAATCCATTGAGTTTGAGCAACGATAGTCTTGCGAGGTCCGGGCGGCCAATCTAGAGACGTTACATCTGATGTGTAACACCGGTCCCTGTAGGAGCTGCCGAAGGCTGCGATCTTTTGCTCTTGTTTCTATAAAGATCAAAAGATCGCAGCCTTCGGCAGCTCCTACAGGGGTTTGTGGTGTGCTAGACGGGCTGCAACGGCATCGTCAGTTCCACCCGCAAGCCATCCGGCCGGCTGTCGAAATGCAGGGTACAGCCACAGCGCTGGACGATCGCCTGGACAATCGCCAGGCCGAGGCCGCACCCGTTGCTCTGGCCGTTGCGCCAGAAGCGTTGGGTCAGGTGTTGCAGGTCGTCATCGGCAATGCCCGGGCCATGGTCGCGCACCACGAACTGCACGCGGTTACCACTGGTTTGCAGGCTCAGCTCCACCGGCCCCTCGCCGGGTGTATGGCGCAAGGCGTTGTCCAGGAGGTTGCGCAGTGCGGCAATCGATAGCACCGCGGGCATTTTCACCGGGGCATGGGAGACCCTGGTCGGCAGCTGGAGCCTGATGCGCTGACGATCACCACCGGCCGCATCCTGTATAGCGAGTTTCGCCACCTGCTCGGCACTGCACTGCACTCCATCGTCAAACGACAGGCTGCCCTCGACCCGCGCCAGCAACAGCAGTTGTTCGAGGGTGCGATGCAGACGGTCGGCGCCCTCTTCGGCCCGGGCCAGGGATTGATCCCGTGCCGCGCCTTCGGTCATGCGCGCCACTTGCAGGTGAGTCTTGATGGCGGTCAGCGGACTGCGCAATTCATGGGCTGCGTCACCGGTCAGCCGACGCTCGCGTTCGATGGTCTTGCCGATGCGCTGGAACAACTGGTTCTGCGTGTCGAGCAAGGGCTGCAGTTCACTGGGCAACGGCTGGACCTGCAAAGGCTCAAGCGAGTCAGGGCTGCGGCGCATCAAGGCGTCGCGCATGCGATTAAGCGGCGCCAGTCCCTGGCCGATGCCGAGCCAGAGCAGGCACAGGCAACCGAGCAGTGCCACGCCCACCGGCACAGAAGCGGCCAGCAGGATCGACATGTTCAGCGCCTCGCGTTCGATTTGCCGGTCGGCCGTGGTGATCCGCAGGTCGCCACGGGCCAGGGTGAAGCTGCGCCACGGCGCGCCGTCGATGATCTGGTCGTGGAACCCCATTTTCTCGGCTTCCAGGGTTTGCCCCGGATCACTGTGGCTGCGGGCGAGGATTTCACCCCGCAGCGAACTGACCTGACACGCCATGCCGCCGGGAATATTCAGTTGCTCGGCACTGAAATGGGTGCCCTCGCCCTTGCTCGGCAACGCCGGCAATTGCTCCATGAGCCCGGCGACCATACGTGCCGAGGCCACCAGGCGCTGGTCGAGGGAAAACATCATCTGGTTGCGCAAATCGCTGAGCATCCAGGCCGCTGCCAAGGCCCAGATCAGGGCAAAAGCGCCGCCGAGCGTCAGGCTCAGGCGCAAACGCAGGCTCATCACTTTTTCAGTTCCTCTGCCCCATCAGCCGGGCCCAGGCGATAACCCAGGCCGCGCACGGTCTCGACGATGCCGTTACCGAGCTTGCGCCGCAGGTGATGGATATGGACGTTGAGGGCGTTGCTTTCCAGTTCGTCGTTGAATCCGTAGACGCTGTCTTTCAGCTGCTCAGTGGACAGCACCCGGCCACGGTTGTGCAACAAGGCTTGCAACAGTGACTGTTCGCGCCGGGAAAGGTCTACTGGCTGCCCCCCAAGCATGGTTTCGCGGCTGCTCGGATCGTACGTCAACCGGCCGTGTTCGATCAGGTTGACGCTGCGTCCCGCCACCCGACGCAACAGTGTGTGCAGGCGTGCGGCGAGCTCGCGCAGGTCGAACGGCTTGAGAAGATAATCGTCGGCCCCCGCTTGCAGGCCGTCGACGCGGTCGGTGACCGAATCCCGGGCAGTGAGGATCAGCACCGGGATCTCCAGGCCATGATGGCGCAACTGCTGCAACAGCTTCAGCCCGTCCTCGTCTGGCAAACCGAGGTCGAGGACCATGACGTCGAATTCGGCTACCTTGAGCATCGCCCGCGCCGCAGACGCGGTGGCGACGTGTTCCACGGTCAGGCCCTGGGCTGTCAGGCCAGCGACGATGCCGCTGGCAATCAACTCATCGTCTTCGCAAACCAGTACGTGCATGGAAAGCCTCGTGTAAATAACGCTATTAGGCCGGTGACCGATTAAGCGGACATTATGCCGCAAGTGCCCAAGCCACAAGGCGGCCAGGGTTAATCATCGGTTAATCGCCACCACCCATTGTGCAGCTCACTTGCTAAAGGATAAGGCTTTTCCATGCGTCAGCTGCTATTGCTCATCGCCCTGCTGTTTTCCGGCCTGACCCAGGCTGGCAGCAATCCGTTCGATACCAAACCCGACTTTCTCCCGGTCGGCAAAGCGTTCGTTTTCACCTCTGAACGCCTTGAGTCCGGCGAAACCCAGCTGTTCTGGCAGATTGCCGATGGCTATTACCTGTATCAGAAACGCTTGAAGTTCGACGGTTTGCCTGTCGACCAGCATCCCGCGCTGCCGGAGGGGGAATTCCACAGTGATGAATTCTTCGGCGAACAGCAGGTTTATCGCCAAGGCCTTGAGCTGAAGATCCCGGCGGGCGCGACTGGTCAGATCAAGGTCGGCTTCCAGGGCTGTGCCGATGCCGGCCTGTGTTATCCGCCACAAACCCAGGTCGTGGATCTGGGCGGGCAATCCCTGACGGGGACGGCAGACGAAGCACCGGACCAGGCCTTGGCCAGCAATCTGCAGCAACGAGCACTGGGCTGGAGCCTGTTGGTGTTCTTCGGTCTGGGCTTGCTGCTGGCGTTCACTCCGTGCTCGCTGCCGATGCTGCCCATTCTGGCGGGGTTGATCGTCGGCAGCGGCGCTACGCCGAGGCGCGGCGTGGCCCTGGCTGGCAGTTATGTGGTGAGCATGGCGCTGGTGTATGCGGCGATGGGCGTGTTGGCTGCATCCCTCGGCGCGAACCTGCAAGCCTGGTTGCAGAACCCTTGGCTGCTGGGCAGCTTCGCGGCGATTTTCGTGCTGCTGGCGTTACCGATGTTCGGCTTCTTCGAGCTGCAACTGCCGGTTGCCGTGCGGGATCGCCTGGAAAACGTCTCGCGCAATCAGCGCGGTGGCAGCCTGGTCGGCGCCGGAGCGCTAGGCGCGTTGTCCGGCCTGCTGGTCGGCCCGTGCATGACCGCGCCGCTGGCCGGCGCGCTGCTCTACATTGCACAGAGCGGCAACGCACTGCACGGCGGGTTGATCCTGTTTGCCATGGGCATCGGCATCGGTGTGCCGTTGTTGCTGCTGGTGACGGTGGGCAATCGCTTCCTGCCCAAGCCTGGCGCCTGGATGAACCTGCTCAAGGGCATCTTCGGCTTTCTGTTCCTCGCCACGGCGTTGCTGATGCTGCGCCCGGTGCTGGATGAATCCTTGTGGGTCGGCCTGTGTGGTGCCTTGCTATTGGTCGCGGCTTATAGCGCGTGGAAGCAGTCTGACGGCTTTGGTCGCATCGCTCATCTGTTCGGCGCCACTTCGCTCCTGCTGGGTTTGTGGGGGAGCCTGGCCCTGATCGGCGCGGCGGGGGGCAGTGATGATCTGTTCAAGCCGTTGCAGGTCTTCCGCGCTTCCGGCTCGGCCGTCGCCGCCGTGCCGAACGGCCACGACGCCTTTACCACGATCAAGGACCCTGCGGTCCTGCAACGGGAACTCGATGCAGCGCAAGCACAGGGCCAGTGGGTACTGCTGGACTACTATGCCGACTGGTGCGTGTCGTGCAAGGTCATGGAAAAACAGGTGTTCGGCAAGGCAAAAGTGCTGGAAGCCCTCAGCGATGTGCGCTTGCTCCGACTGGATGTCACCGCCGACAATGCCGCCAGCCGCGAACTGCTCGGCCGTTACAAAGTGCCGGGGCCACCCAGCTTGCTGTGGATCGGCACCGACGGCATCGAACGACGCAGCCAGCGCATCACCGGCGAGGTCGATGCCGACACTTTCCTGCAACGCTGGACCACCACCCGAGACGCCCGTTAATGCTGACTTTTACCCTCGGCACCTTTGCCATCGCGCTTAACCACCTGCTGCTGATCAGTGCCTTGGTGTTGGCGACGTTCGTCGGCTGGCGGGTGGCCAAGCGCGGTGGCGAGAACCCCGAGTCAGTGCTGTTCGGCCTGTTCCTGATCGGCATGCTCGCGGCGCGAATCGGTTTTGTCGCCGTTTACTGGACGCACTATCGCAGCGACCCCTGGCAGGTCATCGACCTTCGCGACGGTGGTTTCCTCGCCTGGCCTGGGGTCATCGCACTGGTGCTCGCCTCGCTCTACCGTGGCTGGCGTCGCCCGGGATTGCGTCGTCCTTTGGGATTCGGCGTGGCCAGTGGCCTGGCGTTCTGGTTGCTGGCGACCTTTTCGCTGAGCATTTTTGAACAGGGCACGCGCCTGCCGGACATCACCCTGCGCAATTCCGCCGGTGAAACCGTGCAATTGGCGGACTATAAGGGCGGCCCGCTGGTCATCAATCTCTGGGCTACCTGGTGCCCGCCCTGCCGCCGGGAAATGCCGGTGCTGGAGCACGCACAGCAACAGCGCCCCGACCTGACCTTCCTGTTCGTAAACCAGGCCGAAAGCATGCAAAGCGTCAGCACGTTCCTGGAAACCCAAGGCCTGAGCCTGTCCAATGTGCTGTTCGACGGCGGCGGTCGCCTGGGCCAGGCCGTCGGCTCCATGGCATTGCCAACTACGCTGTTCTATAGCCCCGAAGGCCGCCTGTTGGGCAGTCATCTGGGCGAACTGTCACAAGCCAGCCTGGCTCGCGCGCTGGAAAACTTCGATTCCGTACCTGCCACTTCTTCAAGGAAATTGCCATGTCCCGCCTCCGCCACCTGCTGACCCTGAGCCTGGGTGCCGCCCTGCTGCACCTGCCATCGGTGCAGGCCGAAGAGCTGCCCGAGGCGATCAAGAAGATCGAAGCCAAGGGCGCGAAAATCGTCGGTCAGTTCGACGCCCCGGATGGCTTGCGCGGTTACGCGGCGCAATACCAGAACCGCGGCATGGCGCTGTACCTGACGCCCGATGGCAAGCACGTTTTGCTGGGCAACCTGTATGACGCCGAAGGCAATGACCTGAGCAGCGCGCCATTGCAGAAACTGGTGTACGCGCCAATGGCCAAGGAAGTCTGGGGCAAGATGGAAGCGAGCAACTGGATTGCCGACGGCAAGAAGGATGCACCACGGATCGTCTACATGTTCAGCGACCCGAACTGCCCTTACTGCAGCATGTTCTGGGAACAGGCGCGGCCATGGGTCAAGGCTGGCAAGGTGCAGCTGCGACACATCATGGTCGGGATCATTCGTGAGGACAGCCCGGGCAAATCCGCCGCTCTACTCGCGGCCAAAGACCCGCAAAAAGCCTTGTACGACCATGAAGCCGCTGGCAAGGGCAGCTCGCTCAAGGCCTTGAAGGAGGTGCCGCCGGCGATCCAGGAGAAGCTCGCCGCCAACATGCAATTGATGGAAGAGCTGGAACTGCAGGCCACTCCGGCAATTTTCTATATGGATGACAAGGGTGAGTTGCAGCAACAGCAAGGCGCGCCTTCGCCGGACAAACTGGCGAAGATTCTTGGGCCGAAGTAAGCAGCCCCAGCCCTTGATCGTTCCCACGCTCCTCAGGGGAGGTGCACCAACAGCAAGGGCGTCTTCGCCGGACAAGCTGGCGAAGATTCCTGGGCCGAAGTAAGCAGCCCTGCCCTTGATCGTTCCCACGCTCTGCGTGGGAATGCAGCCCGGGACGCTCCGCGTCCCATCCAAGGCCGAACGCATAGCGCCCAAAGAGGCATTCTCACGCAGAGCGTGGGAACGATCCTTACTTGATCCCCGCCAGGAATTGCAGGAGCGCGTCAGTGACGAACTGCGAATTCTCCAGATTGGAAATATGCCCCGCCTGCGGCACCAGCACGTACGGGCAACCGATCAACCCGGCCATTTCCCGGGTTTCACTCGGCGGGCGTGGCTTGTCCTGATCGCCACACATCAGCAACGTGGTTGCCGCATTCAACTCGCCCAGGCGCGGCAACAAGTCATCCCGGCCAAAGGTGATCCGCCCCATCGGTACGATGCTTTCACGCAACCGCTCAGCCGGCAGCGCGGCGAGCTTGGCGCGAAATTCCTGATACAGCGCCGACTGAGGATCGATGCCCGGTCGGAAAAAAATCGGCACCACGATATCCAGCAACTGCTCTGAAATGACGCCGGTTTCTTCAATCATCTTGAACAGTGAAAAATAGTACTGCCGGGTCGGTTCCGGCTCGACACCGACATAGGTGTCCATCAACACCAGCCCATTGAGCCGTTGCGGTGCCGACAACGCCAGTCGCACACCCCACATGCCGCCCACCGAGAGGCCGACCAGGGTCACGCGGTCGATGTCCAGATGATCGAGCAGCGCCAGGGCCTGGCGTGCAATGTCATCCAGCGACGTGGTACCGGCAGGCAACGGCCCGGATTCACCGTGGCCCCAAAGGTCCAGGGCGATCACCCGATACTGTTGCGACAACGCGGCGATTTGCGGTGCCCACATGGCCTGGTCCCACAGGTAACTGCCGGCCAGCAGGACGGCCGGGCCGGTGCCTTGATCGAGGTAGTGGAGGGATTGGCCGTCGATGGTTACGAAGGGCATCACAGTGGCTCCGTTTGAAAATGGAGTAGGAAGATTGAGCGGCTGACGGTTTGCAGTCAATCACACGCTTGTATGTCGCTGTACCGGCCTCATCGCTGGCAAGCCAGCGATTGAGACCTTCACAGACGCCAGAGAATCAAAGCCCCTCCAGCTCCGCCATCAGATCATTCAGCCGATCCACCTTCTCCTCGCTGATGTCTTTGGCCGCCAGGCCGTCGATGTACCCGGCCAGTTCCTCCACCGTGCTGCACTCGAACATCGCCCGCAGCGGGACATCGCGCTGCAGGGTTTTCTGCACCCGCGAGGCGATCTGCGTGGCCAGCAACGAATGCCCGCCCAGTTCGAAGAAGTTGTCGCGGACGCCGACTTTCCCGACCTTCAGCACCTCGGCCCAGATCTCCGCCAACGTCTGCTCCAGGTCGTTGCGTGGCGCCTGGTAGTCCTGGCTTTGCAACAACTGGCCAATCTCCAGTGCCGGCAGGGCCTTGCGATCCAGTTTGCCGTTGGCGTTGAGCGGCAGCTTGTCGAGCCACAGCCAGTGCAGGGGCACCATGTATTCCGGCAGTTCGGCGCGCAGGCGTTGCTTGATCCGCTCCAGGCATCGAGCAGGATCGAACGTTGAATCCGCCGCCACCAGGTAGCCCACCAGGTGCTTGCCATTGAGCCCTTCCTGCACACCGACCGCCGCGTCGCGCACTTGCGGTTGTTCATGCAGGCGCGCTTCGATTTCACCCAGTTCGATGCGGTAGCCGCGAATCTTCACCTGCTGGTCGATGCGCCCGACGTACTCCAGCACACCGTCACTGCGACGGCGGGCCAGGTCGCCGGTGCGATACAGGCGCTCGCCCGGTGCACCGAACGGGTTGGGCACAAACACCTGGGCCGTGCGCAACGGATCGCTGACGTAGCCGCGCCCGACCCCGGTGCCCGCCACGCACAACTCGCCCACAGCACCCAGCGGCACCAGCTCCAGCGCGCCGTCGAGCAGGTACAAGCGGTTGTTGTCGGTCGGCGTACCGATCGGCAGATAGCTGCCGCGGGTGGAGGCCATGTCGACGCGAAAGAACGCCACGTCATCCGAGCATTCCGCCGGGCCATAGGCATTCACCAACCCGATCTCCGGGTAACGCAGCAGCCATCGATGCGCCAGTTCCGGCGGCATCGCCTCCCCTGTCGGCAGCATCCAGCGCAAGCCATCGAGACGCATGCGTTCCTGGGCGAGCATGCCCTGGATCAGCGACGGCACGCTCTCCAGCACCGTGATGCCTTGCACCGAAACATGCGCCAGCAAGCCCTGCGGGTCGTGGGCGATGCTGTTCGGCACGATGTCCACCCGCGCGCCGAACAACGGCGCGGCGAGGAACTGCCACACGGAAATATCGAAGCTTTGCGAAGCGGTCTGGGCAATCACGTCAGCCTCGCCGAGGCTCAGGTACGGCACCTTGCTCAACTGGTTGTTGAGCATGCCGCGCTGCTCGACCATCACGCCCTTGGGCAAACCGGTGGAGCCGGAGGTGTAGATCACGTAGGCCAGATTATCCGGCCCGCTGTAGATGCCCGGATTGGCCACCGATACATGGCTCGCCTGCACCTCTTCCCAGACCAGCAACCGAGGCCGACTGGCGCAACCGAACTCATCCAGCAACGCCAGTGCTTGCGCGTGACAGGCTCGAGTACACACTAGCAACGGCGTGCGACTCAGGTCGATGATGCGACTCAGACGCTGGCCCGGTAGCCCCGGATCCAGCGGCAGATAACCCGCTCCCGCCTTGAAGCTACCGATGATCATGCCGAGCAAATCGAGGCTGCGTTCGGCCAGGAGCGCCACCGGTTGATCCAGCCCGACGCCGGCGGCAATCAGTGCATGGCCGAGGCGGTTGCTGCGCTGGTTCAGTTCCAGATAGCTGTAGTGCTGATCCAGACAACTGGCGGCAATACGTAGCGGACGGGCAGCCACTTGCGCTTCAAACAAGGCAACGTAGCTCTGCTCCAAGGGGTATGCGTGTTCGCTCTGGTTGCAGCCGTTGATCAGGAATTCCTGTTCCTCAGTGCCCAGCAGCGGCAAGTCCGCCATGTCGCCATGGAAGCCTTCGACCAACGCCAGCAACAGGCGCTTGAATTCACCCAGCATGCGCTCGACCGTGGATTCATCGAAATAACGCTGGTCATAGGACAGGTGCAAGCCCAGGTCATCACCCGGATAGCACACTGCCGTCAGCGGGAAATTGGTGTGGGTGCGGCCCGAATCCGACGTCGCATTCAGGCTTTGCGCACGGTCCAGAACGGAGACTTCCACCGGGGCGTTTTCGAACACGAACAGGCTGTCGAACAGTGGCTGGCCCTTGGGCAGTTCACTGTTTTCCTGGATGCTCACCAGCGGCAGGTACTCGTACTCACGCAGTTGCATGTTGCTGTCGAGTAAAGCGCTCAGCCATTGGCGCACACTGCAACGCTGATGGTCGTCAGGGATTTTCACCCGCAGTGCGATGCTGTTGATGAACAGGCCGACGGTGCGCTGCATCTCTGGCATCTCGACCGGACGCCCAGCCACCGTGACCCCGAACAGCACGTCGCGTTCACCACTCAGCCTGCGCAATACCAGGGCCCATGCCGCCTGGGCAAAGGTGTTGATGGTGAGCTGATGCGCCTGGGCCAGTTCACGCAGCCGTGCACCGTCACGGGCATCAAGGCGAGTGTAACGGTCGCCGACGATCATGCCGCCGCTGTCGCCGGCATGTTCGCGCAGGAACGGCCGGTCGCTCGGGATCGGCGTGGTCCGCTCGAACCCTTGCAGGTTGGTTTTCCACCATTGCCGCGCTTGGGCCAGGCTCCGGTGTTGCAGCCAGGCGATGTAGTCGCGGTAACGTGGCGCTACGGCCAACTGCGCTTCCCGGCCTTCGCCGAGGGCGGTGTAGATCTCGAAGAAGTCGTTCATCAGTAGGGAGCGGCACCAGGCATCGATCAGGATGTGGTGGTTGCTCATCATGAACCAATAACGCGCCGCACCCACCCGGATCAGGCGCAGGTGGAACGGTGCCTGGTTGAGCAGATCGAACCCGGCCTCGCGTTCGGACTTGAGCAAGGCTTGCAGCTTCGGCTCCTGCTCGGCGCCATAGATCTCGCTCCAGTCCAGGTACTCGATCGGCGTGTTGCCCGGCTTGTGGATGACCTGCAGCATGTCTTCGCCGACGTTCCAGCAGAACGAGGCGCGCAAGGCTTCGTGGCGGGCGATCACCGCTTGCCAGGCCTGGGCGAAACGCTGCGCATCGAGCTCGCTGTCGATGCGGTAGCGATCCTGCATGTAGTACAGGCCCGTGCCCGGTTCCAACAGGGTGTGCAGCAGCATGCCTTCCTGCATGGGCGTCAGCGGGTAGACGTCTTCGATCAGCGTTGCGGCAATCGGCAGTGCATCCAGTTGCGCCTGGTTCAGTTTCGCCAGCGGGAAGTCCGACGGCGTCAGGCCGCCCGCGTCATCGCGCAGACAGTGCTCGATCAGGCTGCTCAACTCGCCCAGGTAAGCATCGGCCAATTCGCTGATGGTCTTGGGCGCATAGCGTTCGGCGCTGAAGGTCCAGCGCAGCACCAGCTCGTTGCCGTAGACCTGACTGTCGACGCTCAATTCATTCGGCAGCGGCGCCTGCGCATCAAAGGCCGCGCCAACCGCTTCATCCAGCGGATGGAACAGCGCATCGGCCGCAAAGCTCTGGTCGAACTGACCCAGGTAGTTGAAGGTAATCGGCGCCGCCGGCAGCTCGGCCATGCGCTGGCGGGTAGGCTCATCGGCCAGATAACGCAGCACGCCATAGCCCAGCCCTTTGTGCGGTACGGCGCGCAATTGCTCCTTGATCGCCTTGATCGAGGCGCCCTGCCCGGCCGCCTCCTCGATGTTCGCGGGTGTCAGGCGCAGCGGGTAAGCGCTGGTGAGCCAGCCGACGGTGCGGGTCAGGTCGATGTCGTCGAACAGCGCCTCGCGGCCATGGCCTTCGAGTTGAATCAGCGCCGACGCGTGTCCGCTCCAACGGCATAGCACACGGGCCAACGCGGTCAGCAGCAGGTCGTTGACCTGGGTGCGATAAGCACTCGGCGCCTGTTGCAGCAATTGCCGGGTGCGCTCGCTGTCGAGGCGCACGCTGACGGTTTGCGCATGGCGATGCAGCCGACCACCCTGCGGTCGATCACAGGGCAACTCGGCGCTCGGCCCGGCCAATTGCGCCTGCCACCAGCCCAGTTGCTCACGCAGGGATTCGCTGCCGGCATAGGCCTGCAAGCGGGCGGCCCAGTCCTTGAAGGCACTGGTCTTGGCCGGCAGCTGCAGCGGCTGTTGTGCCTCGAGTTGGCGATACAGGTTCTGCAGATCTTCCAGCAGCACGCGCCATGAAACGCCGTCGGTTACCAGGTGGTGAATCGCGATGAACAAGCGCTGCTGACCGTCGGGACCGTCGACCAGCAACACCCGCAGCAACGGCCCCGCTTCGAGATCGAGGCT
Organism: Pseudomonas sp. V98_8; assembly: GCF_029967975.1. Lineage (NCBI taxonomy): Bacteria > Pseudomonadati > Pseudomonadota > Gammaproteobacteria > Pseudomonadales > Pseudomonadaceae > Pseudomonas > Pseudomonas sp. V98_8. The sequence goes on along the minus strand of NZ_JASCAE010000050.1, from coordinate 59,739 downwards.
GCGCTGGGCGTCGCCGAACAGGGCGGCGCATTGGTCCATGGACGCCACGCGTACTTGCCATAGCACCGGCGCATCGGACACCGCCTGGTGCCGGGCTTGCCACTGACCGCCCACCTGGCGAAAGCGCAAGCGCAACGCATCGTGCTGTTCAATCACGGCCAGCAAAGCTTGCTCCAGGCGCTGGGGCTCCAGGGTCACGTTCGGTTGCAGCAGCAACGCCTGGTTCCAGTGCTGGCGCTGGGCAATAGCGGTGTCGAAGAACCAGCGCTGGATCGGCGTCAGGCGCGACTCGCCGCTGAGCAAGCCTTGCTCGGCGGTGACCTGGCCGGTGCGGGTCGCCACGGCGGCAAGGGTCTGTACGGTCTGGTGCTGGAACAGGTCGCGGGGGCTGAAGTGAATGCCCTGTTGCCGCGCGCGGCTGACCACTTGGATCGACAGGATCGAGTCGCCACCGAGTTCGAAGAAGTTGTCGTTTAGCCCGACCTGTTCGACATTCAGCACTTCACACCAGATCTGCGCCAACGTCAGCTCCAGTTCGTTGCCGGGTGCCACATACTGCTGGCGGTTCAGCTCCGGGTCCGGCGCCGGCAGAGCGCGACGGTCGAGTTTGCCGTTGGCGGTCAGCGGCATGCTCGCCATCAGGATGAGGTGCGTGGGCACCATGTAATCCGGCAGCTGGGACTTGAGATGCGCCTTGAGTGATTCACGCAGAGTCGCTTGTTGCGACTCGTCCTGTTCGGCGACGTCGGCGACCAGATAGCCGACCAATTGCTTGCCGCTCGGTGCATCGAGCGCCAACACCACCGCTTCGCGTACCGATTCATGCTCCAGCAAACGGCTTTCGATCTCGCCCAGCTCGATGCGGAAACCGCGGATCTTCACTTGATGGTCGATACGCCCGAGGTATTCCACCAGGCCATCGACGCGCTGGCGCACCAGGTCGCCGGTACGGTAGATACGCCCGCCGTCGCCGGCAAACGGATCGGCGACAAAGCGCTCCGCCGTCATGCCCGCTCGCTGGTGATAACCCTGGGCCAGGCCGGCACCACCGACGTACAACTCGCCGGTCGCACCCTGCGGCACCAACGCCAGGTCGGCATCGAGAATGTATGCCACGCGGTCGCCGATCACGCTGCCGATCGGCACGCTGCCAGCGCCTTCTTCCAACACTTCGGGCGCCAGGCTGGCCAGTGGCATGACCACGGTTTCCGTCGGGCCGTAGGCATTGAAGAACAGGCTCGGTTTGAACGCCGCACGAATCCGCGCCAGGTGTTCGCCGGTCAGCGCTTCGCCGCCGGTGATGATCATGCGCACCGGCAGAGTCGTATTTTGCGTCGCCAGCCATTGCGCCAACTGGCTGCCGTAGCTCGGGGTGAAACCGAGGATGTTGATGTGGTGGCGACCGATCAGCCCGCAGATCTCTTGCGCGTCCCATTGGCCCTGGGCGCGCAGCACCACCTGGGCACCGCTCAGCAGCGGCACTAACAGGCGCTCGGTGGCGGCGTCGAAGTTGATCGAATAGAAGTGCAACTCGCAGTCGTCCGGGCGCATGCCGAAACGCTCGATCACCGCGCGGCAATGCATGGCGATTTCGCCGTGGGACACCACCACGCCTTTGGGTTTACCGGTGGAACCCGAGGTGTAGATCAAGTAAGCCTGATGTTGCGGCAGGCTGATGTCAGGCAGTTCGCAGACGGGATAATTGGCAAGCGCCGCAGAGTCTTCCTCCAGGCACCAGCGGCCGACGCCCGCGGGCAAATCGCTAAGGGCCTGGAACATCGCCGCGTCACTGAGCAGCAAACCGACGCCGCTGTCTTCGATCATGTAGAGCAAGCGATCCAGCGGGTATTCCGGGTCCAGCGGCACGTAGGCGCCACCGGCCTTGAGGATCGCCAGCAGGCCGATGACCATCTCCAGCGAACGCTCCAGCGCCAGGCCCACCCGCACCTGCGGGCCGACGCCGCGCTCGCGCAGCATCCAGGCCAGGCGATTGGCGCGGCTGTCGAGTTCGGCGTAGGTCAGGGTGTGCCCGGCGAAGGTCAGGGCCGGCGCATCGGGACGCGCCCGGGCCTGTTCGCTGAACAACTGATGGATGCACTGGTCGAGTCGATGCTCGCCCGGCTCGACGCCCAGGCTGTCGAGCAACTGTTGTTGTTCATCGGCGTCGAGCAATGGCAACTCGCTGAGGCGCTGCTGCGGATCGGCAATCAGCGCCTCCAGCAGGTTGCGCCAATGCGCGGCCATGCGCGCAATGCGCGGCTCGTCGAACAGATCGGTGCTGTAGGTCAGACAGCAACCGAGGCGATGGTCGAGGTCGGTGACTTCCAGATTGAGGTCGAACTTGGTCGCGCGGGCATCGTTGGCCAGGTATTGCACGGTCATGCCGGCCAGGGTGCGGCTCTGCTGGAACTCCCAGCGCTGCACGTTGCACATCACCTGGAACAGCGGGTTGTAGGCGGCGCTGCGCGGTGGCTGCAAGGCTTCGACCAGATGATCGAATGGCAGGTCCTGATGGGACTGGCCCTCGATCACGGTGTGGCGAACCTGCTCGAACAACTCGCCCACGGACATCTGCCCATCGAGCTGGCAACGCAGCACCTGGGTGTTGAGGAACGCGCCGATCAGCCCTTCGCTTTCCGGGCGAATCCGGTTGGCCACCGGTGCGCCGATGCGCAGGTCGGTCTGGCCGCTATAGCGATACAGCAGCGTGGCCAGGGCGGCGGTCATGGTCATGAACAAAGTCAGGCCGTTTTGCGCATTAAAGGTGCGCACCCGTGCCGCTTGGTCATCGCTCAGTTCGAAACGGTACAACTCGCCCTGGTGGCTTTGCACCGGTGGGCGTGGACGGTCGGCCGGTAATTCCAGCAGCGGATGCTCACGGCCCAGTTGCGCGGTCCAGTAGTCGAGCTGGCGCTGGCGTTCACCGGACTGAAGCCATTGCCGCTGCCAGACGCTGTAATCCAGGTACTGCACCGGCAACGGCGCCAGCGGTGATTCGCGTTCCTCGACGAAGGCTTCGTAGAGCGCACTGAGCTCCCGGGCAAAGATGTCCATCGCCCAGCCTTCGGTGACGATGTGGTGCAGGGTCAGCACCAGGTAATGCTCCTGCTCGGCGGTCTTGACCAGGCAGGCGCGCAGCAGCGGGCCAGTTTCCAGATCGAAGGGTTTGTGCGCCTCATCGTCGGCCAGTTGCTGGACTTGCCACTCACGGCCATCGGCATCCAGCGCGGTGAAGTCCTTGCAGTCTATGCGCACTGAGGTTGAAGCATGCACCTGCTGGCGCGCGACGCCATCGACGCTGGGGAAGGTGGTGCGCAGGGTTTCGTGACGCATGATCAGCGCCTGCAACGCGGCCTCGAAACGCTCGACATCGAGCACCCCGCGCAGGCGCGCCATGCCACCGACGTTGTAGGCCGGGCTGTCCGGTTCCATTTGCCAGAGGAACCACATGCGCTGCTGGGAATAGGACAACGGCACCGCTTGGCTGCGGTCGACCTGGGCGATCGGCGGCTGTTCGTTGGTACGGCCGCTGGCCTGGATCAGGCGCACCTGTTCGGCAAAGGCGCCCAGCCCGCTGTGTTCGAACAGCGCGCGCAAAGGCAACTCGACGTCGCAGGCCTGGCGCGTGCGGGAAATGATTTGCGTGGCCAGCAGCGAATGGCCGCCGAGGGCGAAGAAGTCATCGCCCAGGCCGACTTGCCCCAGGCCCAGTACTGCACACCAGATGTCGGCGATTTGCCGTTGCAGTTCGGTCACCGGTTCGATGTGTTCGCGCACCTGCCACTGGGGTTCCGGCAAGGCAGGACGGTCGAGTTTGCCGCTCGGGCTGAGGGGCATCTGGTCCAGGCGCATCAGCTGTGCCGGGACCATGTATTCCGGCAGTTCCGCCGCCAGTGCGTTTTTCAGGCGAGTGGTTTGGGACTCTTCGGATTCGGTGGAATCGGCAGTGTAGTAACCGATCAACTGACCGCCGGCCGACGTTTCGCGCACCAGCACCACCGCTTGGGCGACACCTTCTTGCGCCAACAACCGCGCTTCGATTTCTTCTGGCTCGACACGAAAGCCGCGCAGCTTGACCTGCTGATCGAGACGTCCGAGGTATTCGATCACACCATCGGTGGTCCAGCGCGCACGGTCACCGGTGCGATACAGGCGCGCGCCCTGCTCGCCCAGAGGATCAACGACAAAACGCTCGGCTGTCAGACCCGGGCGGCCCAGATAACCGCGGGCCAGGCCGATGCCGCTGATGCACAATTCACCCGGCACGCCGGCCGGCAGGGGATTCAGATCAGGGTCGAGTACCCGGCAGATCACGTTGCCCAGCGGCCGGCCAATCGGCGAACGCTCGCCATCGGCGCTGGAGCAATGCCAATGGGTCACGTTGATCGCGGTTTCGGTCGGGCCGTAGCGGTTGTGCAATTGCACGGCCGGCAGTTGCTTCAGTACGCGATTACGCAGTTCGGCGGGCAGCGCTTCGCCACCGGAGAACAGCCGACGCAGGCTGGTGCATTCGGCGCTGAGCGGTTCGTCGATGAACAACGCCAGCAGCGGCGGCACGAAGTGCAGCGTGGTCACGCCGTAGGCTTGAACCAACTGCGCGATGCGCTGCGGATCGCGGTGTTCACCCGGCCCGGCCAGCAGCAGCCGGGCACCCGTGATCAACGGCCAGAAGCACTCCCACACCGACACGTCGAAACTGATAGGCGCTTTCTGCATCAGCACATCGGTTTCATTCAGGCGATAGGTGTCCTGCATCCATTGCAAACGTTCGGCGAGGGCCGCGTGGGTGTTGCCGACGCCTTTCGGTTGCCCGGTCGAGCCGGAGGTGTAGATCACATACGCCAGGTTGTCGCTGTGCAGGTGCAGGCCCGGCGTGTGGCTTGGCCAGTTTTCCAGATGCAGGGCGTCCATCGCGATCACGCTGACGCCGTCGGTCGCTGGCAAGCGCTCGAGCAATTGAGTTTGCGTCAGCAGCAACTCGACGCCGCTGTCGCTGAGCATGTAGGCCAGGCGTTCGGCGGGGTAATCCGGATCGAGTGGCACGTAGGCGCCACCGGCCTTGATGATCGCCAGCAGGCCGATCAGCAGTTGCGGCGAACGCTCGGCGGCAATGGCCACGCACACATCCGGACCGACGCCTTTGTCGCGCAGGTAGTGGGCCAGGCGATTGGCCTGGGTGTGCAGCTCGGCGAAATCGAGGCTGCCGCCGTCCCACAGCAGCGCGGTGCGCTCCGGGGTCAGTCGTGCCTGTTCGTTGAGCAGCTCTGGCAGCCAGCGGCGGGCAGGCGGGCACGGTGCAACGGCCCACTGCGCTTGCTGATCGGACTCAGGCCCGGTCAGCAGCGGCAGGTCGCCGATGGCGGTTTCAGGTTGTTCACTGATGACGCGCAACAGGTGGCGGTAATGCTCGGCCAGGCGCTCGATGGTCGCGGCATCGAACAGCTCGCTGGCGTAATCGAAGGACAGGCTCAAGCGCCCGTTGCGATCTTCTTCACTGTGCAACTGCAGGTCGAACTTGGCCTCGCGACTGTGCCACGGCAGCTCTTCGGCGAGCAGCCCGGGCAGGCGTTTCAAGGCGCTGAGATCCCGTTGCTGGTGGTTGAACATGACCTGGAACAGGCCCTGTTCGCGCGCCTGCGGGAACGCCTCGAGCAGTTGCTCGAACGGCAGGTCCTGATGCGCTTGCGCGCCCAACGCAGCCTGTCGGGTTTGTGCCAGCAGCTCGACGAATGGCAGTCGCGAATCCACCTCGGCGCGCAGCACCTGGGTGTTGATGAAGAAGCCGATCAGGCCTTGGGTTTCCAGGCGCGGACGGTTGGCATTGGGCACGCCGATGCGGATGTCGCGCTGCCCGCTGTAGCGATGCAACAGGGTCTGGAACGCGGCGAGCAACAGCATGTACGGCGTGGCTTGATAAGCCTGGGCAGTCTGGCGAATGGCATGGCTCAAATCCGCCCCCAGGCGCACGGTAAGGCGGGCGGCGCTGTGCAGCTGTTGCGCCGAGCGCGGGTGGTCGGTGGCCAGGTTCAGGGTTGGATGCTCATCGCCCAACTGCGCCTTCCAATAAGCCAGTTGGCGCTCGCCCTCCCCTTGCGCCAGCCATTGGCGCTGCCAACTGCCGTAGTCGGCGTACTGGGTCGGCAGTGGCGCGAGCGTGGCTTGTTGTCCTTGGGCAGCCGCCGCGTACAGCCGGGAAAATTCGTCGATCAACACATTCATCGACCAGCCGTCAGCGATGATGTGTTGCAGCGTCACCAGCAGTTGGTGATCTTCGTCGTCGAGGCGCACCAGCGTTACCCAGAGCAACGGCCCCTTCTCCAGGTCGAACTGAGTGCGCGCTTCGTCCTCGCGGATTTGCCGAGCCTTGGCTTCACGCTCGGCCAGCGGCAGATCGCTGATATCGATGCGTTGAAGATTGAATTCAGCGGCTGCAACAACCTGCTGCAACGCCACCCCGTCACGCTCGAAGAAACGTGTGCGTAGGGATTCGTGGCGCTCGATCAACTGCTGGAAACTGCCGCGCAGGGCGTCTTCGTCCAGTTCGCCGCGCAGGCGCAAGGCACCGGGAATGGTGTAGGCGCTGCTCTTTGGGTCGAGTTGCCAGGTGATCCACAGGCGATTCTGCGCCAGGGATTGCGGCATCGGTTCACTGCGCGAGAGCTGGGTGATCGCGCCCTGGGCGAGGCCACCGTCCTGTTGTTGACGCGCGACCACGTCGGTAAAGGCGCCAAGGGTCGGCGCTTCGAACAGCAGGCGCAGGTTCAGCGCCAGGCCAAGTTGTTCGCGCAGACGCGCCACCACTTGCGTGGCCGCGATGGAGTTGCCGCCCAGCAGGAAGAAGTGATCGTCGGTAGCGACCTGCTGGACCTGCAATTGCTCGCACCAGATTTGGCCGATCAGCCTTTGCAACTCACAGGCGGACTGAACGTTGCCTGCGCTTTCTGTGACCGCCGAAGGGAACAACGCATAACTGTCGAGGCTGCCATCGGCCAGGCGATTGCGGCACGCCGAGCGTTGCTGTTTGCCGCTGGAGGTCTTGGGCAAGGCGCCCGGATTGAGCAGCACCACCACGCTCGGCGCTTCCTGATACGCCTCGGCCACGGCCTGGCGGATGGCCTTGATCAAGGCCTCGGGCGGGAGGATTTTTTGCACGCTGCGGCTGATTTCCGCGGCGATGCCGATGCCTTCCTGGCCGTCGATATTGACCGCAAAGGCGGCGACGCGTCCCTTGCGCACCACCTCCACTTCACGCTCGACCGTCTGCTCGATGTCCTGTGGATAAAGGTTGTGCCCGCGCACGATCAGCAGGTCTTTCAGGCGCCCGGTGATGAACAGCTCGCCGTCGCGCATAAAGCCCAGGTCGCCGGTGCGCAGCCATTTTTTATCGGCGTGCCGGACGAAGGTCTTGGCCGAGGCTTCGGGGTTGCGCCAGTAGCCGTGGGCGATGCTCGGCCCGGCGGCCCAGACTTCGCCGACCGCGTTGTCAGCCAGTTCGTTGAGCGACACAGGGTCGATGATCAACATCGCGTGATCCGGCTGGCTGATACCGCAGCTCATGATCGCGCTGCCCTCGCCGGCTTCTGCACGGTTTTGCGCCAGGGCCTGATCGTCCACTCGCAGGTTGCCGATGCCCTGGCCACGCGGAGTACCGGCAACGAACAGCGTGGCTTCCGCGAGACCGTAGGAAGCCATGAAACTGTCTTCGCTGAAACCGCAGGAGGCGAACTTCTCGGCGAAGCGTTCCAGGGTGTCGAGGCGAATCGGTTCCGACCCGGAATACGCCACGCGCCAGCCGCTCAGGTCGAGGCGTTCCAGGGCCGACTCACTGACCCGTTCGCTGCACAGACGATAGGCAAAGTCCGGCCCGCCACTAATAGTGCCGCCGTATTCACTGATTGCTTCGAGCCAGCGCAGAGGTCGGCCGAGGAAGTACGCCGGCGACATCAACACGCACGGCACGCCACTGAAAATCGGCTGCAACAGGCCGCCGATCAGGCCCATGTCGTGGTACAGCGGCAGCCAGCTGACGATCACGTCGTCGGGGTTCAGGTCGATGCCGAAACCGTGGCGGATCAGCAACTCATTGGCCACCAGGTTACCGTGGCTGACCTGTACGCCCTTGGGCAATGCGGTGGAACCGGAGGTGTATTGCAGGAAGGCGATGTCATCGTCTGCCAGGGCCGGCGCGACCCAGCGTTCGGCGTGGGCACTGTCGAGGGTATCGACACACAACAGCGGCGGCGCCCCTTCAATTTGTAGCAACGAATCGCGCAGGCCGGCACTGGTCAGCAACAGGCGCGGCTCGGCATCGCCGATGATCGACAGCAGCCGCTCCTGATGATGCCGGCGCGCCGACTCCGGCGGATAGGCCGGCACCGCGATCACCCCGGCATACAGGCAACCGAAGAATGCCGCGACGTAATCCGGCCCGCTGGGAAACAACAACACCGCGCGCTCGCCAAAGCCGGCCTCGGCCTGCAACGCGCCGGCAATCGTCCGCGCCCGCTGATCCAGCTCGCGATAACTGAGCACCACAGCCTGGTCCCGGGTTTCGGCGAGAAAACGCAAGGCCACCCGATCCGGCGTCAGGGCCGCGCGGCGCTGGAGGGCTTGGACCAGTGTGCTGGGGAGTTCGAACGCGTCGGTCATGAGGTTTCCTGCCTGAATTCGGCTTGCAAATGGAATCGGTGTCGTAACGTCACACCCCACCGGGGGGCATGCAGGACGCGGTCTTCGCCGACCGCGCAAGGCATTGGCAATGCTGTGGTGTCCGGGGCTGCAGCCCGGAGCCATTCACCAATGAGAACGGATGACCCTGGCAAATAATTAGTCGACAGCCTTGCGCACCAACCAGGCCGTGGCGCGACAGCGTGTCGCAGTTCTCACTCTGCACCTTCAATGCGCATTACTTCTCCTTCTCATTTGACAATCATTATCATTCAACATAATTTGTCGCTCGATGTGTAGGGCGGCCCCGGCCTTCTTGTCGTCCCACTAACCTACTGGCAGCAAGGTGATTTCCAATGACGGAACAAGCGTCCACAAGCAGGTGCGATTCGCCGCTACTTCAAGCCTTCGTCGACAATCGACTGATACTGGTCAAGATTGCAGCCCGCATCACCGGCTGCCGCTCGCGCGCTGAAGATGTGGTGCAAGACGCGTTCTTCCGCCTGCAATCGGCGCCGAACATCACCTCCTCCTTCAAGGCGCAGCTCAGCTACCTGTTCCAGATCGTGCGCAACCTGGCCATCGACCACTACCGCAAGCAGGCCCTGGAACAGAAGTATTCCGGCCCTGAGGAAGAAGGCCTCAACGTGGTCATCCAGGGTGCCTCCCCGGAAACCTCGCACATCAACTTCTCCACCCTGGAAAACATCGCCGACGCGCTGACCGAACTGCCGAGCCGCACGCGTTATGCCTTCGAGATGTACCGCTTGCATGGCGTGCCGCAGAAGGACATTGCCAAGGAGTTGGGGGTGTCACCGACGTTGGTGAACTTTATGATTCGCGATGCTTTGGTGCATTGCAGGAAGGTTTCGGGGAGTCGGGCGGATACGTTTGCCCAGCGTTGAGGCTTGATCGTTGGATCAAGCAGGACGTACTGAAATTCGCGACGAATCAATCGCCCTGCAGCAAACCTGAGCTGTATTCGCTGAAACTGCTGCCAAGGCACTGCCCTGGAAATTCAGTTTGACGGGGTGTTGCTGTGGCTTGGGGACAAGCCAGCATACGGCTGGCAGTCTTCGGAATAACAGCTGTGGGTACTCGATTCCGAACAGGCGCTCTTGTTTCTGTGTTTCCCGGGATTCCGTGAAGAACCATAAAAAAGGGCGCCTCTCGGGGGACGTCCTACTGTTTTATGGTGCTTGTTTAAACTACCTACAGCTTGCTCCCTGAAAGCTACAAAACCTTGCGCCGTTGCCTACCGCTACGCCAGAATCCGCCGGCTTGTGCGCCTAGGGCCTGGGCTCTATCGTTTTCCGGTCGCTGAAAAACAGCGATCGGGTTTGGTAGCCCGGATTAACTAGTCGTATAGCTCACCGCTCACAGACCCTTTTCGGGCTCTGCTTTATGGTGGCCATGCGTAGGGCTCCCTCGGGAGCGCCGGGTCCTAGTTACCGGTCTACCAACCCGCGTATGGCCGCCACCCCTCGTTTGGTAGCGAGGTGAAGGCTCCTTTTTTCCGACTAGGAGTTTCACTATGTTCAAGGTCACGCCAAACCCACCGGACTCCGAGCCGGCATCCCCGTGCGAAACCGATTCAACAAAACTCAACAAGGCGGCCGAAAGCGCCTGCGATTTCCACTTCCAGTCGATTGCCGACATCAAAGCCACCCCGCGTACACCCTGCACACTGTTTTCGTCGACCCCGAGGTGAAAACTGAAACCTTGATGGTTTTTCTGGTCGAGACGCTGGCCTCGGTGGATGTGATGGTTCATCAATTGGTAGACCATCTGGACGGTGGATCGAGAAATGCCCTACTGGGGATATCAAACAGCATCATGTTGGCGGAGATCACGGCAAACCGGGTGCTTGATCAGATTGATCCGCCTGAGTAGGTGAAAGCTGCTGTAGTTGGTGGGGGCTCACGATGAGTCCCGCGGCGGTCTCTTTTTAGCGGACTGCTAGATCCAGTAGAGCGAAAAGGGAGCAAGAAGGAGCAGAAACCTGTGAAAGATTATTATTTCGTGCATTAAAAAATAAATCAGCCGATTTTCCCTGACCCCTTCTCCCCTTTCCGGAATGGAAAAAACCCGCACTTGGCGGGTTTCTTACTTTCACTAAGAACGGGCTTAGTTGAAGTCGTACTTCTGGTTTACTTTGCGTTTTTCAAGAGCATATTGCGCTACGTCGATTTGACCTGACTGCAGGCGTTCGTCAATCGCATCAACTTCTTTGCGCTGCAGTTGATTCACATGTGCCTTTGTTGCTGTGTAATTGATCGACTCAGCCGCATCATGACCACTGACCGGATCCCACAGGATCGACAACGGCCAAAAAAGCAGGTTCACAACGCCCAAACCGTATTCGCGGCCGTAGAAGGATCCGCCACCAGGGAGCAGGCCAAGAGCGGCACCAGTGCCAGGGCTCTTTTCCTCAACGGCAAGTCCATTCGCCTCATAGTGGCGAAGCTCTGCTTTCTGCTGAGAGTTCAGGCCGCTAGCACAGCCCGCGCAAGCAGCGGCCAACCCAAGTGCCAAAACCAAACGATGCGCCTTCATGCGTCCTATCCCTCAAAATTCCATTCATGCTCAAATGAGTGGCACAATGATATCACTATGACATCATTTCGACTAGATTATGAAATCGTGGGGGAATGAAATCGGACTAAAATCGGGGAAATCGGGGAAATCGGGGAAATCGGGGAAATCGGGGAAATCGGGAACAGATTTATTTTTTTATGCTCGCCTGCATATAAACAAATCCGAAAATAAACCTGAGAATCATCTGGCCCTCCCCCCACACCTACGTATTAAAGACAGCTGTTTTCCGGGAGCTTACATTCGCTTACCGGCAAGGACGCATTTCAATCAGACACTCACGCCGAAGGCACTGAGCATAATGCGTTACATAGCCATCCTCCTCATAGCCATCATCTTCGCGATCCTTGGCTTGGCGTTGTATGGTTGGTATCGCCATCTGCGGGACGATGAAGATGACCTTGTCTAGCCTGCGTTCCTTTCGGCATTAATCATCTCCCGCAACGGCTAAATCTGTGCAGAAAAAGAAAGAAATGGGAACGGATTTATTTTTTGTTCCACTCCTATGCCCTGCCCCCTCCCTGCCAGACTCACCAAACCCCCACCCCCCTAATCCTGATAAACTCCCCCCACCTCCCAGCCTCACCGATTCCAGATCCCCAATGTCCGTATCCAACGCCACACCCGCCCCGCTCTCCCGCCGTTTCTCCGTCGCCCCGATGATGGACTGGACCGACCGTCACTGCCGTTTCTTCCTGCGCCTGCTCTCCAAGCACGCCCTGCTCTACACCGAAATGGTCACCACCGGTGCCCTGCTCAACGGCGATCATGAGCGCTTCCTGCGGCACAACGAAGCCGAGCACCCGTTGGCGTTGCAGTTGGGCGGCAGTGTGCCGCTGGACTTGGCGGCCTGTGCGCGGATGGCGCAGGAGCATGGGTACGATGAGGTGAATCTGAATGTGGGCTGCCCCAGTGACCGGGTGCAGAACAATATGATCGGGGCGTGCCTGATGGGGCATCCGCAGTTGGTGGCCGATTGTGTGAAGGCGATGCGCGATGCGGTGTCGATTCCGGTGACGGTGAAGCATCGGATCGGGATCAATGGGCGTGACAGTTATGAAGCGCTGTGCGATTTCGTTGGTACGGTGCGTGATGCCGGTTGCACCAGCTTTACGGTGCATGCGCGGATTGCGATTCTGGAGGGGTTGTCGCCGAAGGAGAACCGCGATATTCCGCCGTTGCGTTATGACGTGGCTGCGCGGTTGAAGGCGGATTTTCCGGAGCTGGAGATTATTCTCAACGGTGGGATCAAGAGCCTGGAAGCCTGTCACGAGCATTTGCAGACGTTCGATGGGGTGATGCTCGGGCGTGAGGCTTATCACAACCCTTACGTGATGGCCGAGGTGGATCAGCAATTGTTTGGCAGCACGGCGCCGGTGATCACGCGCGCCGAGGCGTTGGCGCAGTTGCGGCCTTATATCGCTGCGCACCTGGAAGCCGGTGGGGCGATGCACCATATCACCCGGCATGTGCTGGGGCTGGGCACCGGGTTTCCGGGGGCGCGCAAGTTTCGTCAGTTGCTGTCGGTGGATATCCACAAGGCGAAGGAGCCGTTGGCCTTGCTGGATCAGGCGGCCGGGTTGCTCGAGGGGCGTTGAGCGCCCCGCTGTTTCAGCGCTTGGGCAGCTCGATGGTCACTTTCAAGCCGCCCCACTCGCTTTCGTGCAGCAGCAATTCCCCGCTCCAGGTGTCGACGATGTCGCGCACGATGCCCAGGCCCAGGCCATGTCCGTCGGTCTGTTCATCCAGGCGGGTGCCGCGGCTGAACACCTGATCGCGCTGGTCCTGGGGAATTCCCGGGCCGTCGTCTTCCACGTTTAATTCGTAGGCTTGCGCGGTTTCAACCACGCTCAGGCGCACTTCGGCGTCCGCCCATTTGCAGGCGTTGTCCAGCAGGTTGCCGAGCAGTTCCAGCAGGTCCTCGCGGTCCCAGGGCAATAGCAGGCCGGTGGGCGCGACATAGCTGAGGTGCAGGTGTTCACCGTGGATCATGTTCAAGGTGGCGAGTAATCCCGGCAGTTCGGCATCGCAATCGAACAAGGCCCCCGGCAAGGCGTCGCCGCTCAAGCGGGCGCGGTTGAGTTCGCGATTGAGTCGCAGGCGGACCTGTTCCAGTTGGTCCTTGAGCACCTGGCGCAGTTGCGGGTGCGCGTCGAGTTGCTCGCTGGAGGCCAGGCTCAACAACACCGCCAACGGGGTTTTCAGGGCGTGGCCGAGGTTGCCCAGGGCATTGCGCGAGCGCTTGAGGCTGTCTTCGGTGTGGGCCAGCAAATGGTTGATCTGGGTCACCAGCGGTTCCAGTTCGATCGGTACTTGATCGTCGAGTTGCGAGCGCTGGCCCTGTTGCAGTTGCGCGATCTGTTCCCGGGCTTTTTCCAACGGGCGCAAGGCGCGACGCACGGTAATCCGCTGCAGCAGCAGGATCAGCAGCAGGCCCGCCAGCCCCAGGCCCAGGCCAATCTGCTGCATGCGCTGGAAGCTTTCGCGCACCGGGGTGTAGTCCTGGGCCACGCTGATGGAAATCGACTGGCCCAGGCGCCGATAGTCGGAACGTAGTACCAGCAACTGCTGGCCTTCCGGGCCCAATTGAAGGTTGCTCTCCAGGCCCGGGTGCTCGAGGCGTGGCAGTTCCTGGTCCCACAGGGAACGGGAACGCCAGTGGCTGTCGGCAAAATCGATGTGGAAGTAGTGCCCGGAAAACGGCCGCTGATAAGCCGGCGACAACAGTCGTTCATCCAGTTGCAACCCCTGGGGGCCACGCACCAGCGCTATCAGCAGGTTTTCGCTGTCGTTGCGCAACCCGGCTTCGAGGTAGCGCTGCAATCCCACTTCGAACAGCCACAGGCTGGTTTGCGCCAACACCAGGCCGACGATCACCATCACGCTGATCAGGCCCAGGCTCAAACGGCGCTGGATCGACCTCACCGGGCTTGTCCACCCAACAGGTAACCCTGGCCGCGACGGGTTTCGATCACGCTGCGCCCGAGTTTGCGGCGCAGATGATTGACATGCACTTCCAGCACGTTCGAGTCGCGCTCGGTTTCACCGTCGTAGAGGTGTTCAGCCAGGTGGCTTTTGGAGAGGATCTGTTCCGGGTGCAGCATGAAGTAGCGCAACAGGCGAAACTCGGCGGCCGTGAGCTGGATGTCGGCGCCATCGCGGGTCACGCACTGGCGCCCCTCGTCCAGGTGCAGCCCGCCGGCCTTCAGGGTCGGTTGATTGACCTGGCCATGGGAACGACGCAACAGCGCCTGGATGCGCAAGTGCAGTTCTTCGGGGTGGAAAGGCTTGGTCAGGTAGTCGTCGGCGCCGGCCTTGAGGCCTTCGATGCGCTCGGCCCAGGAACCGCGGGCGGTGAGGATCAGCACCGGCGTCGTCAGGCCACCGGCACGCCACTGCGTCAACACCTCAAGCCCGGGCAGCCCCGGCAGGCCGAGGTCAAGGATGATCAGGTCGTAGGGTTCGGTGCTGCCCTGGTGCACCGCGTCGCGACCATCGGCCAGCCAGTCCACGGCATACCCTTGGCGATTGAGGCCGGCCAGCAGTTCGTCGGCCAGCGGCACGTGGTCTTCCACCAGGAGCAAACGCATCGGTCAATCTTCCTTGTCTTTGAGTAATCGGCCGGTGGTGGCGTCGATGTCCAGTTCGCGGACCACGCCTTCGGTGGTCAGCAGTTCGACTTCATAAATGTAGACGTCGTGCTTTTCTTCGAGCTCCGCTTCCAGCAGCTTGGCGCCCGGATAACGATCCAGTGCCTGCTGCAACAGTTGCTCGAGCGGCAGGATCACACCCTGTTGGCGCAGGCGCAGGGCCTCGTCCTGATCGAGGTCGCGGGCCACGGCCACCGAGCAGAAAACCAGCAGCGCCAGCGCCAGGCAGGCACCGGCCCGTCGATGGGATAAGAATTGCAGCGTCATTACGTGTCCTGATGATCCTTGAGAATCTGCCCGCTGACCGCGTCCAGCTCCAGGTCCCACTCGAGGCCCTGCGGATCGCGCAGTTCAATCTGGTAGATGTACTTGCCGTACTCTTCTTCCAGTTCGGTTTCTGTGACCGTGGAGCCTGGGTGCTTGGCTAACGCTGCGGCATTGAGCTTCTCGAAAGACACAATGGTACCAGCGTCGCGCAGTCTCAGGGCTTCGTCGGGGCCCAGGTCACGGGCGTGAGCGAGGCTCGCGGTAAGGCCGATGAGGGATGTGACGATCAGGGCAGTCAAGGATTTCATGGGGTGTCTCCGTATTTTTTATGTGTCGCCTACGGAGGGCACTTTAGCGAATCGATCTTAACTGAAACTGAATTGCCATCATGCACAACTATTGTGCCAGTACCTCGTCGGCCCTGCCGCCAGCGCGCTGTATCACCAGGTGGATGAAGTGCAGCTTGGCGATCACCGCGGGCGGCAGCACGAAGGGGTAGAAATCCGGCTGGCCCATGCTGCGCGACAGTTCATTGAGCATGCCGGCCAGTTCGATCCAGGCGTTGACGAATGACAGGAACGCGGTGCCGCCGGGGTGTTGCGGATCGTACAGGGTGCTGGGAGGAAACGGCTGATAGTCCAGGTCCATTTCCCGCGCGCTCATGCCAAACCCGAGCGCGGTGTCGACGGCGTCCATCATGTGCAGGTAGTGAGCCCAGGTTTCGGCCCAGTCTTCCCAAGGGTGCATGGTGGCGTAGGCGCTGACGTACCGCTGCTGCCAGTCGAGCGGCGCGCCTTGCTGATAATGCCGGTCCAGGGCCTCGGCGTAGCTGGCGCGTTCGTCGCCGAACAGGCCGCGAAAGGGTTCCAGCCAATCGCTGTTGGCAATCAAGCGGTCCCAGTAGTAATGCCCGACCTCGTGGCGCAAATGCCCGAGCAATGTGCGATAGGGTTCGTGCATTTGCACCCGCACCTGTTCGCGGTGGGCGTCGTCGGCTTCCTTTATGTCGAGGGTGATCAGGCCGTTGGCATGGCCGGTGGTGGGCGACTTGCCTTCAAGATCGACGCCGATGAAATCGAAGGCCAGGCCGACTTCCTCATTTAGGGTTTTCGGGACCACCTGCAACCCGAGGCTGACCAATTGCGCGATCAGCCGGCGCTTGGCGGTTTCCATCTTGCGCCAGCGTTCGTGATTTTCAGGTATGGATAAATCGGGGATGGTACGGTTCAGGCTACAGGCGATGCACAGCGAGTCGTGGTCATTGGCCGGCAGCAGCCAATTGCACGCGGCGGGCGAATCGAGGTTGGCGCAGCGACGAAACAGGCCGGCAGAGGGATCGGCATCGAGCAGCCAGGTGTCGTGCTGTTCGCCTGGTTGCAGCGAAGACAGGCGGCTTTGCTCTGGCTGATAACCCAAGGCTGCGGAACAGGCCAGGCACTGGCTGTTGCGAAAGAACAGCGACTGCCCGCAACGACAGGGCCAGATCTTGCTGCTGCGCGAGCTTTCGCCGATGAAGGGGGCAGCGATGCGCGAAGTGAGCTGTTCGAAGAAGCGGTGCATGAGCGATCTCTCCCTGGGGCTTGCCAAGACTAGATCATTGCGGTGCTCAGATCGTTCCCACGCTCTGCGTGGGAATGCCTCTTCGGACGCTCCGCGTTCAGCTGTGGAGGGGACGCGGAGCGTCCCGGGCTGCATTCCCACGCAGAGCGTGGGAACGATCATTTAGACCGCAATACCGTGTTTTTTCAGGAACTCGACGAACGCCTCTTCATCCAGCACCTTCAACCCCAGCTCATTGGCCTTGGTCAACTTCGACCCCGCTCCCGGCCCCGCGACCACGCAGTGGGTCTTGGCCGATACGGAGCCTGCGACTTTGGCACCGAGGCTTTCGAGTTTGTCCTTGGCCACGTCGCGACTCATCAACTCCAGCGAACCGGTGAGCACCCAGGTCTGGCCGGCAAGCGGCAGGCCTTCGACGACTTTCTTCTCGCTGTGCCAGTGCATGCCGAAATCCGCCAGTTGCTTCTCGGCGGCCTCGGCCAGTTGGCGATTGGCCTCGACGGCGAAAAATTCGCGCACAGATGTGGCCTGTTTCTCCGGCAGCGCCTGGCGCATGTCCAGCCAGTCAGCACTGATCACCGCTTGCAGCGAACCGAACTTGTCGGCCAGTTTCTGCGCCCCGCCCGGCCCCACCGAAGGGATGTGCAGTTTGTCGAGCAAACCACCCAAAGTGGTGCTGGCGGCAAACTCGGCGCCCAGCTCGCCCTGGTCCTGAATCTGCAAGCCGTGGTTGAGCAGTTCGGTAATGACCTGCTGGTTGTGCGCGTCTTCGAAGAAACTGTGAATTTCGTGGGCCACTTCCAGGCCGACGTCCGGCAGGTAGGTCAGCACTTGCGGCAAGGCTTGTTGCACCCGCTCCAGCGAACCCAGGGAACGTGCCAGCACCTTGGCCGTCTCCTCGCCGACATCGGGAATGCCCAGGGCGTAGATGAAGCGTGCCAGCCCCGGTTTCTTGCTGTCGGCGATAGCACTGAGCAGCTTGTTGCTCGACAGCTCGGCAAAGCCTTCTAGGTCGACGATGTCCTCGAACTTCAGGGCGTACAAGTCAGCCGGCGAACTCACCAACCCTTCATCGACCAGCTGTTCGACGCTCTTGTCGCCCAGGCCTTCGATGTCCATGGCGCGACGGGAGACGAAGTGAATGATCGCCTGCTTGAGTTGGGCACCGCAGGCCAGGCGCCCGACGCAGCGGTACACCGCGCCTTCGCTGACCGTCTCGCGACCCTTGCTGCGCTTGACCAGTTGCGTGCGCTCGACGTGGGAGCCGCACACCGGGCACTGCTGCGGGATCTGCACCGGCCGGGCGTCTTCCGGGCGACGCTCGGTGACCACTTGCACCACTTGCGGAATCACGTCGCCGGCGCGGCGAATGATCACCGTGTCACCGATCATCAGGCCCAGGCGCGCCACTTCGTCCATGTTGTGCAGCGTCGCGTTGGCCACGGTGACACCGGCAACCTTGACCGGTCTGAGGCGCGCCACCGGCGTCACCGCGCCGGTGCGGCCAACCTGGAATTCCACGTCGAGCAGTTCAGTGAGTTCTTCCATGGCCGGGAATTTATGGGCGATGGCCCAGCGCGGCTCGCGGGCACGGAAACCCAGTTCGCGCTGGGACGCGATGCTGTTGACCTTGAACACCACGCCGTCGATTTCATAAGGCAACGCATTGCGGCGCTCGCCGATGTCGCGGTAGTAATCCAGGCACTCGTCGATGCCGTTCGCCAGCTTCAGCTCATGGCTGATCGGCATGCCCCAGGCCTTGAGTTGCTGCAGGTTGCCGATGTGCGTGTCGGCGATGTCCGCAGACACCTGGCCGATGCCGTAGCAGCAGAACTCCAGCGGACGGTTGGCGGTGATCTTCGAATCCAGCTGGCGCAAGCTGCCGGCCGCGGCGTTGCGTGGGTTGGCGAAGGTCTTGCCGCCAACTTCCAGTTGCGTGGCATTGAGCCGCTCGAAACCGGCCTTGGACATGAACACTTCGCCGCGCACTTCCAGGGTCGCCGGCCAGCCAGTGCCGTGCAGCTTGAGCGGGATGTTGCGCACGGTGCGCACGTTGACGCTGATGTCTTCGCCGGTGGTACCGTCGCCGCGGGTGGCTCCGCGCACCAGCATGCCGTCCTGATAGAGCAGGCTGACCGCCAGGCCATCGAGCTTGGGTTCGCAGCTGTATTCAACCGCCGCGCCAGCGCCGAACAGATCACCGGCCGGCAGGTCCAGGCCCTCGGTCACCCGACGGTCGAACTCGCGCATGTCGGTTTCTTCGAAGGCGTTGCCCAGGCTGAGCATCGGCACTTCGTGGCGTACCTGGGTGAACGCCGACAGTGCCGCGCTGCCGACCCGCTGGGTTGGCGAGTCGCTGGTGACCAGTTCGGGATGGGCCGCTTCGAGGGCCTTGAGCTCGTTGAACAACCGATCGTACTCGGCGTCCGGGATGCTCGGCTCGTCCAGCACGTGATAACGATAGTTGTGCTGATCCAGCTCGGCACGTAGCTCTAGAATGCGGTCTTGGGCGGCAGTCATGGGGTGGTCTCTCATAAAGCAAAAGAGCAGCCGAGGCTGCTCAATTTCGATGCGGCGTTGATTCATTGTAGGAGCCTGCGGTGCGGCGATCCGACTTGCCGGCGAAGGCGTATTTGAAATCGCCATCGCCAGCAAGCCGGCTCCTACCGGGGTGCGGAGGTTTCCACACGTTACAAATATCAGCGCTTCTGGGTCAGTGCGCGACGCTCGAATTCAACGATGCGCTGACGGTAGTGCTCAATCGTCTGGGCGGTCAATACGCTGCGTTGGTCGTCCTTCAGCTCGCCGTTCAACTCTTGTGACAGTTTACGTGCTGCAGCCACCATCACGTCGAAGGCCTGCTTCGGATGACGCGGGCCTGGCAAGCCGAGGAAGAAGCTCACCGCCGGGGTGCTGAAGTGGTCGATGTCGTCCAGGTCGAAGACGCCAGGCTTGACCGCGTTGGCCATGGAGAACAGCACTTCGCCATTGCCCGCCATGCTTTCGTGACGGTGGAAGATGTCCATTTCGCCGAAACGCAGGCCGCTTTCGAGAATGTTCTGCAGCAGCGCCGGGCCCTTGAAGCCGGCCGGATCGCGGCAGATTACGCTGATGACCAGCACTTCTTCTGCTTGCGGCTGCTCTTTTTCGCTGACCGCAGGCGATGCCTTGGTGTCATCCGGGAAATCGTCGTCACGGCTGCTGAAGCTAGGGCCGCCGTCCAGGTCCAGGCTTAAGTTCATGTCGCCCTGGGAAGGCTCGCCATGGCCACGCTTGCCGCGCTTGGAGCCCGAATCGCGGGCAGGCATGCTCACCGACGGCAGGTCGTGCTCGTCCAGTTGCGGTTCCTTGTGCGTATCCAGGACGCGAGACGGACCCAACAGCTCGGGACTGGTGTCCTCGTCGGGCAAGTTGGACAGGCTCCGGTCAAGACGGAATTTCAGCTTTCCCTTGCCGCCGCGCATACGGCGCCAGCCATCGAAAAGAATACCGGCAATGACAATAATGCCGATGACGATCAGCCACTCGCGCAGACCGATTTCCATGTAATCCCGTGCCTCTATAAAAAATGCTGAAAAATAAGGGGCTTACATTCTGTAAACCGCTTTAAAACGTGGCGCCAACTCTATGTTCTGACAGGCGTTTTGCCCACGCATACGAAAAATTGACATTAAACTAGCACGACCAAAGGCAACTTTACACCGTCTGGCACGTTGGTCCCCGCGATTATGTCGATTGGCCAGCAAGTCGGCATGGCTAATTAGGTCCCACCGCTAAAAAATCTGACCTGAAAGCCACGTTTCAGGCGTCCACCATCGCCATGGCCTCCTCGACATCCACCGCCACCAGACGCGAGCAACCCGGTTCGTGCATCGTCACCCCCATCAGTTGTTCGGCCATTTCCATGGCGATCTTGTTGTGGGTGATATAGATGAACTGCACCGTTTTCGACATCTCCTTAACCAGTCGTGCGTAGCGTCCAACGTTAGCGTCATCCAAAGGCGCGTCCACTTCATCGAGCATGCAGAACGGCGCCGGGTTCAGCTTGAAGATCGCAAAAACCAGGGCCAATGCCGTCAGGGCCTTTTCGCCACCTGAAAGCAAATGGATGGTGCTGTTCTTCTTTCCGGGCGGCTGCGCCATGATCGTCACCCCTGTATCGAGTAGATCTTCGCCCGTCAGTTCCAAATACGCGCGCCCTCCACCGAAAACTTTTGGGAAAAGTGCCTGTAAACCGCCATTGATCTGATCAAAGGTATCTTTGAAACGGTTTCGGGTTTCCTTGTCGATCTTGCGAATCACGTTCTCGAGCGTATCGAGCGCTTCGACCAGATCGTCGTTCTGGGCGTCCAGATAACGTTTACGCTCCGATTGTTGCTGATACTCATCGATGGCCGCGAGGTTGATCGCGCCCAAACGCTGAATTCGCGCGGCAATGCGCTCGAGTTCTTCCTCGGCGGCTTTCTCGCTGGCCTCGGCGGTCAGCGTGGCCAGCACGCCGTGCAGGTCGTAGCCGTCTTCGAGCAACTGGTCCTGCAATGCCTTGCGCCGCACGGTCAGGGCTTGCCATTCCATGCGCTGGTTTTCAAGCTGGCCGCGAATCAGCTGGGACTGTTGTTCGGCCTGGTTGCGACGCTTTTCAGCATCACGCAGTTCGCGGTCGGCATCTTCCAGGGCGATCTGCGCGGTCTTGAGCTCTTCGTCGACGGTCATGCGCTTGTCGAGCAGTTCTTCAAGTTTCAGGCGCAGCTCTTCCAGCGGCGCCTCGCCCTCTTCGAGGTTGAGGCTCAGTTGCTCGCGTTTTTCCGTCAGGCGCTCGGCCTGCATTTCCAGGCGCTCCAGGGCCTGGCGCGTCGAGTCATGCTGGGCCCGCAGCGAGCCCAGGCGCACCGCCAGTTGATGGGCGTGATCCTTGTGCTGACGGGCTTCCTGGCGCACCCGGTCAAGCCGTTCGCGCAAGCTGTCGCGCTGGGCCAGCAGCAGCTCGCGCTGCTCGGTGTCCAGGGCCATGGCGTCGAGGGCCTCCTGCAACTGCAGGCGTGCTTCGCCGATCTGTTCATGTTCCAGGGCCCGTTGTTCGGCCAACTCCTGGAGCTCTTCATCGAGGCGCGTGCGCCGCAGGTTCAACTGCTCGGCCTTGGCCTTGCCGGCCGACAGCTGAGCCTTGAGTTCACCTTGCTGGCGCGCTTCGTCCTGCAGCAAGCGGCGCAAATGTTCGCGGCCGTTTTCCTGCTGGCGCTGTTGCGCCCGCAGGTTTTGCAATTCGGTTTCCAAGGCTTCGACGGCCGCTTCACGCTCTTCGCGTTCAAGGCCCAGTTTCTGGATTTCCTGACCCCGGGCGAGCATCCCGCTTTGCGCTTCACTGGCGCGGCGCACGCGCAAAAAGTGCCGACCGACCCAATAGCCGTCGCGGCTGATGAGGCTCTGGCCCGCTGCCAGCTGGCCACGCAACGCCAACGCCTGCTCCAGGTTTTCGACGGGTTTGACCTGCCCCAGCCATGGCGACAGATCGATCTGCGCCTCGACTTTATCGAGCAGGCTGCCGGGCACCCGCGCGCCGTCGGTCGCGGGGCTGAGCAAGCGCAGATCGCCTTGGGTAAACCCGGACAAATCGAAATCGCCGACGTCATCCACCAGCACCGCTTGCAGGTCGGCCCCCAGTACGGTTTCCACCGCCAGCTCCCAACCGTCTTCAACCTTCAGGCCTTCGGCCAGGCGCGGGCGGTCGGCCAAATTCTGCTCACTCAGCCATTGCGCGGTGCCGGTGCCCGGGTCGAGTGCGGCTTGCTGCAAGGCTTCGAGCGACGCCAGGCGCCCGTTGAGGCGCTGCAGATCGCCCTGGGCCTGTTGCTGCGCCGACAGTGCCTGCTGCAATTGCTGGCGCAGTTGCTCGAGCTTTTCAACCTGAGCTTCTTCACTGGTCTGCAAATCTTCGAGGGTCGCCTCGGATTCAGCGAGCTGCTCGTTGAGCGCCATGATCGCCGCGTCTTCCGGGTCCGCCGACAACAACGCGCGCTCTTCACCCAGGCGCCGGTGCCGTTCGGCCAGGCGCTCCAGGCTGGTTTCCAGCTGCTGAATGCGTGATTGCTGGACTTCCGACTGGCGCCGTGGCTCGGCGGCACTGAGGTTGAACGTGTCCCACTGCTCCTGCCAGCCGTGCATGGTGGTTTCGGATTCCTCCAGCGCAGCGGCAGCCCCTTCGGCTGCGGCGCTGGTGACTTCCTGCTCCGGCGTGAGCATCTCCAGTTCTTCGCCGAGGGTCAGCAGCAGCGTGCGGTCGTGGCCCAGGTGCGACTCGGTCTCCAGGCGCGCGCGCTCGGCTTCCTTCAAATCGTCCTGCAATTGACGCAAGCGCTGCTGGCCGTGCTGGATGCTCTGCTCGACCCGGGCGATGTCGCCGCCGACCGAATAGAAGCGCCCCTGCACCAGATTGAAGCGCTCGGAGAGGTCGTGATGGCCGTCGCGCAAGCGTTCGATGCTGGCGTCGGCGTTGCGTTGTTCGGCCACCAGGGCTTCGAAACTGACTTCCTGGGTGCCGATGATCGCTTCGCGCTGGCCGACCTGATCGTTCAGGTCCTGCCAGCGCAGGGCCGACAGTTGCGCCTTGAGCTGGCGCTCCTCGCCTTTGAATTCCTGATACTTCTTGGCCGCTTCGGCCTGGCGGTGCAAGCGTTCGAGCTGACGTTCGAGCTCTTCGCGCAGGTCGGTCAGGCGCTCCAGGTTTTCGTGGGTGCGGCGGATGCGGTTTTCGGTTTCGCGCCGACGCTCCTTGTACTTGGAGATCCCCGCCGCTTCTTCGATGAAATTGCGCAAATCCTCAGGCTTGGACTCGATCAGCTTGGAGATCATCCCCTGTTCGATGATCGAGTAGCTGCGCGGGCCCAGGCCGGTGCCGAGGAAGATATCGGTGATGTCGCGGCGCCGGCATTTGGTGCCATTGAGGTAATAGGTGGTCTGGCTGTCGCGGGTGACTTTGCGGCGAATGGAAATTTCCGCATAGGCGGCGTATTCACCGAGCAATGTGCCATCGGCGTTATCGAATACCAGTTCGATGCTCGCCTGGCTCACCGGCTTGCGGCTGGTGGAGCCGTTGAAGATGACGTCGGTCATCGACTCGCCGCGCAGGTTCTTCGCCGAACTTTCGCCCATCACCCAGCGCACGGCGTCGATGATGTTCGACTTGCCGCAACCATTGGGCCCAACCACCGCCGCCATGTTGCTGGGGAAGTTCACTGTGGTCGGGTCGACGAAGGACTTGAAGCCCGCCAGCTTGATGCACTTTAGCCGCACGCTTATGCGTCCGTCAGGGCAGAGATCACCAGATCGCAACTGCGCTGGCCATAAGCGGTCAGCACTTCGCGGATCAGTGGAAAATCACGGGCGATCACTGCGGCAAGCAGACGTTCGAACAGCTCCAGATACTCACTCATCGAGGCCTTGCGTTGCTCCAGGGCGAGAAAATATGCACGGCTCATGGCCGGCTGCAGATTCTCGACGGTTTCCTGCAGGTAAGGATTGTTGGCAAACGGATACGTGGCGCGCATCACGTTGAAACTGTCGTCGACGAAGGCATGGATGTCCTGGCGCTCGTAGCTGGCCGTCAAGCGCTGCTGGATCTGCACGAACGGCGCCAGGTCGGCCTGGACTTTCCAGCCAGTGGCCACGGCGTTGGCAAGCAGGATGTACATCTCGCTCATCAGCGTGCACAGGCTCTTGACCTTGTGCGCGGTGAGTTCGGTGACGTGGGCGCCACGTCGCGGCAGGATGGCGATCAGGTGCCGGCGCTCGAGAATCAGCAACGCCTCGCGGACCGAGCCACGACTGACGTCGAGTGCCTGCGTGACCTTCTGTTCCTGGATGCGCTCCCCGGGCTTCATTTCGCCGCGAATGATGCGTTCGGCGAGATGATGCGCGATTTGCTCGGCGAGGCTGTCCGGCGCCTTGAACGTCATGGTTGTCCTTCAAACTCTTCGATTTGCACAAGCGGCGCAGTGTAGCGCAATTGATACGTCATGGCGCAGGGCCCACCCAGTGGTTTTTGGCACGATTCAAGCAAAAAGCAGGCTGTTGATCGAGGGTCAATAATGAAGAAAAGCGACGTAAATCGACAAAATGCATTTTCCTGACCTTTAAGTCAGAAAATCATTGACCGAAAAGTCAGACCTGCTAAATTCGGTTCATGGCGGTTAACAACAATAATGAGTCTGCGAGGCCTTCCGTGATCCAGTTTTTACTCAACCAGGAACTCCGTAGCGAGCACGCCCTGGACCCGAACCTGACCGTGCTCAATTATCTGCGCGACCATGTGGGCAAACCCGGCACCAAAGAAGGCTGCGCCAGCGGTGACTGTGGCGCGTGCACCGTGGTGGTCGGCGAATTGCAGACCGATGATGCGGGCCGCGAACACATTCGCTACCGCAGCCTCAACTCGTGCCTGACGTTCGTTTCGTCATTGCATGGCAAGCAACTGATCAGCGTCGAAGACCTCAAGCACAAGGGCGAACTGCACAGCGTGCAGAAGGCCATGGTCGAGTGCCACGGCTCGCAATGCGGGTTCTGCACCCCGGGTTTCGTGATGTCGTTGTTTGCCCTGCAAAAGAACAGCGATGCACCGGATCAGCACAAGGCCCACGAAGCCCTGGCCGGCAACCTCTGCCGCTGCACCGGCTATCGGCCGATCCTGGAAGCCGCCGAGCAGTCCTGCTGCGCTAAACAGCCGGATCAGTTCGATGCCAACGAAGCCCAGACCATTGCCCGGCTCAAGGCCATCGCGCCGAGCGATATCGGCGAACTCAACAGTGGTGACAAGCGTTGCCTGGTGCCGTTGACCGTGGCCGACCTGGCCGACCTCTACGATGCTTATCCACAGGCCCGGCTGCTGGCCGGCGGCACTGACCTGGCGCTGGAAGTGACTCAGTTCCACCGCACGTTGCCGGTGATGATCTACGTCGGCAACGTCGCCGAAATGAAGCGCATCGAACGCTTCGACGACCGCCTGGAAATCGGCGCCGCCACCGCCCTCTCCGACTGCTACGAGGCCCTGAAGGCCGAGTACCCGGACTTCGGCGAACTGCTGCAACGCTTCGCCTCCTTGCAGATCCGCAACCAGGGCACCCTGGGCGGCAACATCGGCAACGCCTCGCCCATCGGCGACTCGCCGCCCCTGCTGATTGCCCTGGGCGCGCAAATTGTCCTGTGCAAGGGCGAGACCCGCCGCACCCTGGCCCTGGAAGATTACTTCATCGATTACCGCGTCACGGCGCGCCAGGAAAGCGAGTTCATCGAGAAGATCATCGTGCCTCGCGCCAGCGTCGAACAGCTGTTCCGCGCCTACAAGGTGTCCAAGCGCCTGGACGATGACATTTCGGCCGTGTGCGCGGCGTTCAACCTGCGGCTGGAAAACGGTGTGGTCGCCGATGCCCGCGTGGCCTTCGGTGGCATGGCGGCCATCCCGAAACGCGCCAACAGTTGCGAAACCGCGCTGATCGGTTCGCCCTTCAACAGCGCCACCGTTGAGCGTGCCTGCGCTGCCCTGGCCGAAGACTTCACACCGCTGTCGGACTTCCGCGCCAGCAAGGAATACCGCCTGCTCAGCGCACAAAACCTGCTGCGCAAATACTTCATCGAACTGCAAACGCCGCACATCGAGACTCGGGTGACCGCTTATGTCTAACCATCACGCCGTAGAGAAGACCCAGGCCGAACTGGCTGAATTGTTCGCCAAGGACCTGACCACCGGTGTCGGCCGCAGCGTCAAGCACGACAGCGCCGCCAAGCATGTGTCCGGTGAAGCGCAGTACATCGATGATCGCCTGGGGTTTGCGAACCAGCTGCACGTGTACGCCCGCTTGTCCGACCGCGCCCATGCCCGGATCATCAGCATCGACACCTTGCCGTGCTATGCCTTCGAAGGTGTGCGCATCGCCATCACCCACGAAGACGTGCCGGGCCTGAAGGACATCGGCCCATTGCTGCCGGGCGATCCGTTGCTGGCGATCGATACCGTGCAGTTCGTCGGTCAACCCGTGGTGGCCGTTGCCGCCAAAGACCTGGAAACCGCACGCAAGGCGGCGATGGCCGCGATCATCGAATACGAAGACCTGGAACCGGTGCTGGACGTGGTCGAGGCCCTGCGCAAGCGCCACTTCGTGCTCGACAGCCACACGCACCAGCGCGGCGATTCGGCGACGGCGCTGGCCACCGCCGAACATCGCATCCAGGGCACGCTGCACATCGGCGGGCAGGAACACTTCTACCTGGAAACCCAGATTTCCTCGGTGATGCCCACCGAAGACGGCGGCATGATCGTCTACTGCTCGACCCAGAACCCCACCGAAGTGCAGAAACTGGTGGCCGAAGTGCTGGACGTGTCGATGAACAAGATCGTTGTCGACATGCGCCGCATGGGTGGCGGTTTTGGCGGCAAGGAAACCCAGGCGGCGAGCCCGGCGTGCCTGTGTGCGGTGATTGCGCACCTCACCGGCCAGCCAACCAAGATGCGCCTGCCGCGGGTCGAAGACATGCTGATGACCGGCAAGCGCCACCCGTTCTATGTCGAATACGACGTGGGCTTCGACAGCACCGGACGCCTGCACGGCATCAACCTGGAACTGGCTGGCAACTGCGGCTGTTCGCCAGACCTGTCGGCGTCGATCGTCGACCGCGCGATGTTCCACTCGGACAACTCGTATTACCTGGGCGACGCGACCGTCAACGGTCATCGCTGCAAGACCAACACCGCGTCGAACACCGCCTACCGTGGTTTTGGTGGCCCGCAAGGCATGGTCGCCATCGAAGAAGTGATGGACGCCATCGCCCGTCACCTGGCGCTGGATCCACTGGCGGTGCGCAAGGCCAACTACTACGGCAAGACCGAGCGCAACATCACCCATTACTACCAGACCGTCGAGCACAACATGCTCGAGGAAATGACCGCCGAACTGGAAGCGAGCAGCCAGTACGCCGAGCGCCGCGAAGCGATCCGTCGCTATAACGCCAACAGCCCGATCCTGAAAAAGGGCCTGGCGCTGACCCCGGTGAAATTCGGCATTTCCTTCACCGCCAGCTTCCTCAACCAGGCCGGCGCCCTGGTACACGTCTACACCGACGGCAGCATCCACCTGAACCATGGCGGCACCGAGATGGGCCAGGGCCTGAACACCAAAGTCGCGCAAGTCGTGGCCGAGGTGTTCCAGGTAGAAATGGACCGCGTGCAGATCACCGCGACCAACACTGACAAAGTGCCGAACACTTCGCCGACCGCGGCCTCCAGCGGCGCCGACCTGAACGGCAAGGCCGCGCAGAATGCCGCTGAAACCATCAAGAAACGCCTGGTGGAATTTGCCGCGCGGCAATACAAGGTCAGCGAAGAAGACGTGGAGTTCCACAACGGCCACGTGCGGGTTCGCGATCACATCCTGACTTTCGAAGCGCTGATCCAGCAGGCGTACTTCGCCCAGGTATCGCTGTCGAGTACCGGGTTCTACAAGACCCCGAAAATCTATTACGACCGCAGCCAGGCCCGGGGGCGTCCGTTCTATTACTACGCCTTCGGTGCAGCCTGCTGCGAGGTGATCATCGACACCCTGACGGGCGAGTACAAAATGCTGCGCACCGACATCCTCCACGACGTCGGCGCTTCGCTGAACCCGGCCATCGACATCGGCCAGGTCGAGGGTGGTTTCATCCAGGGCATGGGCTGGCTGACCATGGAAGAGCTGGTGTGGAACAACAAGGGCAAGCTGATGACCAACGGCCCGGCCAGCTACAAGATCCCGGCCGTGGCGGACATGCCGCTGGACCTGCGGGTCAAGCTGGTGGAAAACCGCAAGAACCCGGAAGACACGGTGTTCCATTCCAAGGCCGTGGGCGAACCGCCGTTCATGCTCGGCATCGCCGCCTGGTGCGCGATCAAGGACGCCGTGGCGAGCCTGGGCGACTACCGGCATCAACCGAAGATCGACGCGCCAGCGACGCCGGAGCGGGTGTTGTGGGGCTGTGAGCAGATGCGCCAGTTGAAGGCGGCAAAGGCTGTCGAGGCGGAGACCGAGCTGGCTTCGCTCTAGGACCGAGGTGCCTGGATCGCCAGCAAGCCGGCTCCTACGGATCGGTGGTGTATCGCGATTCTGCGACTGACACAGAACCTGTAGGAGCCGGCTTGCTGGCGAATACGGCCGAACAGACAACGAAGATGTCGAGGTGAACATGTACAACTGGATCGACGCCCTCGCCGACCTGCAAAACCAGGGTGAACCCTGCGTGTTGGTGACCATCATCGAAGAGCTCGGCTCGACGCCGCGCAATGCTGGCTCGAAGATGGTTGTCAGCGCCCACCAGGCCTTCGACACCATCGGTGGCGGACACCTGGAATACAAGGCCATGCAGATCGCCCGCGAAATGCTCGCCAGCGGCAAGCAGGACACCCATCTCGAGCGCTTCAGCCTCGGCGCCAGCCTGGGCCAGTGCTGCGGCGGCGCGACCGTGTTGCTGTTCGAACCGATGGGCCAGGTCCAGGCGCAGATCGCCGTGTTCGGCGCCGGCCACGTCGGCCGCGCGCTGGTACCGCTGCTGGCCAGCCTGCCCTGCCGGGTGCGCTGGATCGACTCGCGGGAAGACGAATTCCCGGAACAGATTCCCCACGGCGTACGCAAGATTGTCAGCGAAGAACCGGTGGATGAAATCGACGACCTGCCCGCCGGCAGCTACTGCATCGTCATGACCCACAATCATCAGCTGGACCTCGAACTCACCGCCGCGATCCTCAAGCGCAATGACTTCGCTTATTTCGGCCTGATTGGCTCTAAAACCAAACGGGTGAAGTTCGAACACCGCCTGCGCGACCGCGGCTTCGACAGCAGTGTCGTGCAACGCATGCGCTGCCCGATGGGCATCGGCGAAGTCAAAGGCAAACTGCCTGTGGAAATCGCCATCTCCATCGCAGGCGAGATCATCGCCACTTATAACGCCAGTTTCGGCCAGCAAACGTCCCGCGCCGAACCGATTGCCAAGTTGCTGCCCGTTTCTCGCCGCAGCCAGGCCACCAACTTGAAAGCCTCAAATTGAGAACTGACATGCCCCTGACTCGCAAAGCCTACCGCGCCGCCATCCTGCACAGCATCGCCGACCCCGCCGAAGTCGGGATCGAAGCTTCCTATGAGTATTTCGAGGACGGCTTGCTGGTGATCGAAAACGGCAAGATCAGCGCCCTTGGTCACGCCAGTGAACTGCTGCCAACGCTGCCGGCCGATATCGAGATCACCCATTACCAGGATGCGCTGATCACCCCGGGCTTCATCGACACCCACATCCACCTGCCACAAACCGGCATGGTCGGCGCCTACGGCGAGCAACTGCTGGACTGGCTCAACACCTACACTTTCCCCTGTGAAAGCCAGTTCGCCGACAAGGCCCATGCTGACCAGGTGGCGGACATTTTCATCAAGGAACTGCTGCGCAACGGCACCACCACCGCGCTGGTGTTCGGCAGCGTGCATCCGCAATCGGTGAACTCGTTCTTCGAAGCTGCCGAGCAACTGGACCTGCGCATGATCGCCGGCAAGGTGATGATGGACCGCAACGCCCCGGACTACCTGACCGACACCGCCGAATCCAGCTACGTTGAAAGCAAGGCGCTGATCGAGCGCTGGCACGGCAAGGGTCGCCTGCACTATGCGGTCACCCCGCGTTTTGCACCGACCAGCACCCCGGAACAACTAACCCTGGCCGGCCAGTTGCTGACTGAATACCCGGATCTGTACATGCAGACCCACATCAGCGAAAACCTCAAGGAAATCGAGTGGGTCAAGGAACTGTTCCCGGAGCGCAAGGGCTACCTGGACGTCTACGACCACTACCAGTTGCTCGGCGAGCGCTCGGTCTTCGCCCATGGTGTGCACCTGTGCGATGACGAGTGCGCGCGACTGGCAGAAACCGGATCGGCCATCTCGTTCTGCCCGACTTCCAACTTCTTCCTTGGCAGCGGCCTGTTCAACCTGCCGATGGCCGAGAAGCACAAGCTCAATGTCGGCATCGGCACCGATGTAGGCGGCGGCACCAGTTTCTCGCTGCTGCAAACGCTAAATGAAGCCTACAAGGTCATGCAGCTGCAAGGCGCGCGCCTGAGCCCGTTCAAGTCGCTGTACCTGGCTACCCTCGGCGGCGCCCGCGCGCTGCGTCTTGAAGACAAGATCGGCAATCTGCAGCCGGGCACCGACGCCGACTTCCTGGTGCTGGACTATAACGCCACGCCGTTGCTGAGCTATCGCCTGCAGCAGGCCAATAACATTGCCGAGACGTTGTTTGTGTTGATGACCCTGGGGGATGACCGGACGGTGTTGCAGACCTATGCGGCGGGGAATCTGGTGCATCAGCGCTAGGTTTTTCGGGCATGAAAAATCCCCCGCACTCTACAGTCCGGGGGATTTTTATTGGCTGCCAGAAAGATCAAAGGATCGCAGCCTTCGGCAGCTCCTACATGGAATGCATTCCTCTGTAGGAGCTGTCGAGTGAAACGAGGCTGCGATCTTTCAAAGCTTGGCTGGCGAACGCCCCGGCTTCTTGGTCTGCAGCAAATGCGAGAACACCGCATGCAAATCATCCGACGCACTTTCTTCATCGAGATTGAGCTTGCTGTCGATGTGATCCATGTGATGCATCATCAGGTTCACCGCCAGTTCAGCGTCGCGTTTTTCAATGGCGTCGATCAGTTGGGTGTGTTCGTCGTAGGAGCAGTGGGAACGGTTTCCACTTTCGTACTGGGCGATGATCAGCGAAGTCTGGGACACCAGGCTGCGCTGGAAGCTGATCAGCGGGGCGTTTTTCGCCGCTTCGGCCAACTTCAGGTGGAATTCACCCGACAGGCGAATGCCGGCACCACGATCGCCACGGGAGAAACTGTCGCGCTCGTCGTTGACCATCTGGCGCAATTCGGCAATTTGCTCGGCGGTGGCGTGCTGAACCGCCAGCTCAGTGATCGCACGTTCCACCAGGCGCCGGGCCATGAACACCTGGCGCGCCTCTTCGACACTCGGGCTGGCAACGACAGCGCCGCGATTGGGACGCAGCAATACCACGCCTTCATGGGCCAGGCGCGACAGCGCACGGCGAATGATGGTGCGGCTGACCCCGAAAATTTCCCCCAGCGCTTCTTCGCTCAACTTGGTGCCGGGCGCCAGGCGCTGTTCGAGGATGGCCTCGAAGATATGCGCGTAGACAATATCGTCCTGGGTTCCGCTGCGGCCGGCTTTGCCTGCTCGCGGCTGTTTCTTTAGGGGTTGCAACTGTTCGTTCATGGGCACTCGAGTCGGGAGAACTGCGGCGAATTGACGGTGACTGTAATACGGCACAGTGGGTCGCTGGCAAGTATCGCGTAAAAAACACTGCGATTGTACACAATGGTTGGTGCCAACACGACTGTACGGCTGTTTGTCACTTCCGCTGTATCGCAACGATCCATTACGTTTGAGTTTAGGCTTTAAAGCAGAATCCGCAGCCTTAACAAGGAACAACGCTGTCATGACAGACGCCACGCACACGCAACTGCGCCCCCTGGCCGACACATCGCCGTCGGCCATCGTCGCCGGGTTCATCGCCATGATGACTGGCTACACCAGTTCCCTGGTGCTGATGTTCCAGGCCGGGCAAGCGGCCGGGTTGACCAGCGGGCAGATTTCCTCGTGGATCTGGGCGATATCCATCGGTATGGCGGTGTGCTCGATCGGCCTGTCGTTGCGCTATCGCACCCCCATCACCATTGCCTGGTCCACCCCGGGCGCGGCCTTGTTGATTACCAGTCTGGGTGGCGTGACCTACGGTGAAGCGATCGGCGCCTATATCACTTGCGCCGTGCTGGTGACCATTTGCGGGCTGACCGGCAGCTTCGAGCGCCTGGTGAAAAAGATTCCGGCGTCCCTGGCGGCGGCGTTGCTGGCCGGGATCCTGTTCAAGATCGGCAGCGAGATTTTCGTCGCGGCCCAGCATCGCACCGCGCTGGTGCTGGGCATGTTCTTTACCTACCTGGTGGTCAAGCGCCTGTCGCCGCGTTATGCGGTATTGGGCGCACTGCTGATCGGCACGGCGTTGTCCGGCTTCATGGGGTTGCTGGACTTCAGCGCGTTTCACCTGGAAGTGGCCACGCCTGTGTGGACCACACCGCATTTCTCCCTGGCTGCAACCATCAGTATCGGCATCCCGTTGTTCGTGGTCGCGATGACTTCACAAAACATGCCGGGCATCGCCGTGCTGCGCGCCGACGGTTACAACGTACCGGCCTCGCCGCTGATCACCACCACCGGCATCGCCTCGTTGTTGCTGGCGCCATTCGGTTCCCACGGGATCAACCTGGCCGCCATCAGCGCGGCGATCTGCACCGGGCCACATGCCCATGAAGATCGCAACAAACGCTACACGGCGGCGGTCTGGTGCGGGATTTTCTATGGCATCGCCGGTGTGTTCGGCGCGACGCTGGCAGCGTTGTTTGCCGCCTTGCCCAAGGAGCTGGTGCTGTCGATTGCCGCACTGGCGTTGTTCGGTTCGATCATCAATGGCTTGGGCATCGCCATGAGCGAGGCGAAGGAGCGTGAAGCGGCGCTGATTACCTTCATGGTCACGGCATCGGGTTTGACGCTGTTTTCCATCGGTTCGGCGTTCTGGGGAATTGTGGCGGGGGTGGTGACGCTGGTGATTCTGAATTGGAGTAAAAGCTGAAAGATCGCAGCCTTCGGCAGCTCCTGCATTGAACGCGTGGCCCTTTAGGAGCTGACGAGTGAAACGAGGCTGCGATCTTTTGATCCAAAAAAAACGGCGACTCGAGGGTCGCCGTTTTTTACAACATCAAGCGACCGGATTGATCGGCTTTTCCGGGTACCAGACGTCCAGCAGCGGGCTGACTTCAACGCTGGTCAACTCGGTGCGGCCTTTGAGCCAGGCTTCAACGGCAGCGCGCTGTTCAGCGCTGACCGAGCCACGCTTGATCAGGCAAACCAGACCGTAGTCATCACCGCCGACATAGCCCAGACCGTTGGCTTCCATGGCTTCTTTAAGGAAGGCCTCGAGGAAGGCATCAATGGCTTCTTCGGACAGATCTTCCTTGAAATCCAGGTTCAGTTCGAAACCCAGCTCTTGAAATTCATCGACGCACAGTTTTTTGCGCAGACGCTGGGAACGGTTAGTCGCCATTGGAACAATCCTCTTAAGTAATAACGGGCCGCACTTTAGCAGTTTAAGCCGCCAATTGCCCGATTCTCTGGGCCGCCACGCCTACCGTCGGTAAAAAATAGCCGATTGGAGGCCCCGCGCACGGCACACGCTGCAGCACCTTGGGGCATAATGCCGACACTTTCATGACTACTGAGGGACTTTATCTTCATGCCCTCGTCTTTTTCCCCCTCGGCTGTAGGGTTTTATTTACATGATCAAATCGTTGCGTCCATTGCTCCTGGCCGGCCTGCTTCTCCCCCTGGCCCTCCCCGTTTCTGCTGATCCGATCAACACCAGCCTGTCGCCCAATGTCGAAAAAGCCCTCAAGGCCAGCAAATTGCAGGACAACGCCCTGTCGCTGGTGATGATTCCACTCAACGGCCCCGGCACCCCGACCATTTTCAACGCCGACGTCTCGGTCAACCCGGCGTCGACCATGAAGCTGGTCACCACTTACGCGGCCTTGGAAATGCTCGGCCCCAATCACCAATGGAAAACCGAGTTCTATACCGATGGCACCCTGAGCGGCGGCATCCTCAACGGCAACCTCTACCTCAAGGGTGGCGGTGATCCGAAGCTGAACATGGAAAAACTCTGGCTGCTGATGCGCGACCTGCGCGCCAACGGCGTGACCCAGGTGACCGGCGACCTGGTCCTGGACAAGAATTTCTTCGTGCAACCGCAACTGCCCGAGTTCAACGACGACGGCAACGACGAGAACAAGCCGTTCCTGGTCAAGCCCGATGCGTTGTTGGTCAACCTCAAGGCCCTGCGTTTCGTGGCGCGCAACGATGGCGGCCGGGTGCTGGTCTCCGTGGAACCGCCGATTGCCAGCATCCGCATCGAAAACCAGGTCAAGGCGATCAATTCCAAGCAATGCACCGGCGGCGTACGCTACAACCCGGTGCCCCAGGCCGATGGCAGCGTGACCGTGACCGTCGGCGGTCAGTTGGGTGATGGCTGCAGCTCGCAAACCTACCTGTCATTGCTGGACCACGCGACCTACACGGCCGGCGCCGTGCGCGCGATCTGGAAAGAACTGGGCGGCAGCATCCAGGGCAAGGATGTGCTGGCGGCAACGCCCAAGGACGCCAAGGTCCTGGCCCGGGCCTTCTCGCCGGATCTGGCGGAAATCATCCGCGACATCAACAAATACAGTAACAACACCATGGCCCAGCAACTGTTCCTGAGCCTGGGCCAGAAGTACCGCACCGATGCCGACGCCGACGACGCCAAGGCCGCCCAGCGCGTGGTGCGCCAGTGGTTGG
Source organism: Pseudomonas sp. V98_8 (assembly GCF_029967975.1). Taxonomy (NCBI): domain Bacteria; kingdom Pseudomonadati; phylum Pseudomonadota; class Gammaproteobacteria; order Pseudomonadales; family Pseudomonadaceae; genus Pseudomonas; species Pseudomonas sp. V98_8. The sequence goes on along the minus strand of NZ_JASCAE010000050.1, from coordinate 24,536 downwards.
CGAAGAAAGGCATCACCGCGCCGCACCTGGTGATGGAGAACGGCTCCGGGCTGTCTCGTGCTGAACGTGTCAGTGCCCGGGAAATGGCGTCGATGCTGCAGGCCGCCTGGCGCAGCCCTTATGCCGCCGAGTACATCAGCTCGATGCCGATTGCCGGTACCGACGGCACCATGCGCAAACGCCTGAAGACCACCGCGATGCGCGGTGAGGCCCACGTCAAGACCGGCACCTTGAACACCGTGCGGGCGATCGCCGGCTTCAGCCGCGACATCAACGGCAACACCTGGGCGGTGGTGGCAATTCTCAACGACAAGGCACCGTTTGGCGCGTCGTCTGTGCTCGACCAGGTGCTGCTGGACCTGTATCGCCAGCCGAAACTGGCGCAGACCGCTTCGGTTCTGTAAACACACCACAGCCCCCTGTAGGAGCCGGCTTGCTGGCGATAGCGGCACATCATTCAACATTGATGGTGCCTGATACACCGCTATCGCCAGCAAGCCGGCTCCTACAGGTGTCGTGTTCAGGTCGGCTCAGTTCATCTCCCCCTGCACCCGATCCCTGCCTTCCTGCTTCGCCACATACACCCCCGAGTCCGCCCGTAACAACAGCGCATCCGCACCTTCTCCGGGCCGCCAGCTGGCAATGCCGAAACTGGCGGTGACGACGCCTACTTCATCGATCGGCGCACTGCGCAGGCTTTGCCACAACTCCAGTGACAGCAGATGGGCCTGCTTGCCGCCGAGGTCCGGGCAAAGGACCATGAACTCCTCGCCGCCCAGGCGGCAGAACACATCCGAGCGCCGCAGCCGACGACCAATGCGCTCGCACACCGCTTGCAACACCCGATCGCCCACGGCGTGGCCGTACTGGTCATTGATACGCTTGAAGTGGTCGATGTCGAGCATGATCACCGACAGTTCGCCACCACCGCGCTCCACCCGCGCCATCTCGGTGGTCAGGCGTTCCTGGAAATAACGACGGTTGTGGATACCGGTCAGGGAATCGGTGACCGACAGCGCCCGCAGTTCTTCTTCCACTCGCTTGGTGTCGGTAATGTCGGAAATGTAGCCATGCCAGAGCACGCCGCCGCCGGGCAGTTCCTCCGGGGTCGCCTCGCCACGGACCCAGCGCAGGCCGCGCTGGGGCAATTGCACGCGGTACTCCTCGCGCCAGTGGCTGAGGGTGTTGGCCGAGGCGCGGATCGAGGCGCGCACGCGGGTGGTGTCCTGAGGATGAATCCGCGTGAAAATCGCTTCGGCGTTGAGCAATAGCACGTCCGGCTCCAGCTCATAGATCTCGCGAATACCGTCGCTGGCGTAGATCACGCTGAAGCGCCCGTCGAACTCCATCTTGAACTGGTAGATCCCGCCGGGCACATGGGCACTGAGTTTCTTCAACAACAGGTCCCGCGCGGCCAGGGCCTCGTGCACGCGCTTGCGTTCAGTGATGTCGATACAGATCGCCAGGTGCCCGACCCACAACCCCTGCTCGTCGAGGACCGGGGTCGCCAGCATGTTGACGATCAGATGGCTGCCATCGCCGCGTACCAGCGTCCACTCCCGCGCCTCATGGCCACCCTCCTCGCCGCCCTCGACCAGCATCGCGTGACAGGCCGGAACCGGCTTGCCGTAACGCGCACTCAATTCTGCCGAGCGTGCCGCGAGCTCCCGGGGCAAGTGCAGGTTTTCCAGGGTCATGTGCCCGACCACGTCGGCGGCGGTATAACCGAGCATCTGCTCGGCGCCGGCATTGAAGGTGCTGATCACCCCGCGCAGGTCCGTGGCGATGATGGCTACCTGGGTCGCGGCATCCAGCACCCCGCGCAACTGGCCATGGGTGCCGCGCAGTTCCTGTTCGCGGGCGCGCAGCTCCCCGGTCCTTTGCTCGACCATTTTCAGCGCCCGCTGCCGCTGACTGACCAGTACATAGAGCAAGGCGCTGAGCAACACACTGAGCAAGCCACCGAGCACGACCAGCGCGGTCACTGAAGAGTGGTTGGCCTGGAGGAAAGCCTCGCTGGGCCGGATATCAACCTGATAATCATGATCGGCGAGACGTAACAAGCGCGTTGTGGACAAGTCACTGTGCGCTGGCACATTGGGCGATTCAAACAGCACCTCGTGTTGCTCATCGGTGGACAGGTCGAGGATACGCACCGAGAGATAATCGCGACCCGCCTCCGGCAACCCGTCCGCCAGCAACTGGCGCATGCTGATCACCGCCATGACATACCCGAACGGTTTGCCGGTTGCGCCGCCCTTGTTGCTGTGCGGCATGACCGGCGCAACCAACAGTACGCCTCGCGCATAGGCCGGCTCGATATTGACCAGGTGCATCGGTTGCGACACGGCCATGCCCTGATGCTGGTCGGCCCGCTCCAGGGTAGCCCGACGCAGGGGCTGAGCCAGCAAGTCATAGCCCAGTGGCGCACCGAGCTTGCTTTGCGTCTGGCTATACAGCACCGCAACGTACTCATCCCGCTCGCCGGCCAATTGCAGTTGGCCGGCCGCATTGAGTTCGCGCAGGGTGAACCCGCTCAGGCCCTCCTCGCGCGCCCGGTGCTCAAAGGCCGCCCGCTGGTCGTGGCTGACCCGCTCAGCGAACGAATACGCCTGGGTCCGGTGCAACAGGGGTTGGGTGTAGCCGTTGAATTCCGCGTGCGAGACCGTATCGGAGTTGGCAAAGAAGCGGCGCAGGCCATCGAGGCGCTGCTCCTGATCCTGGAAACGTTCTTCGATACGGCTGTAGCGTTCGCTGGCCAGTAACTGGAAGCGTTGACGCAATTGATAGTGAAACAGGTTCAGAGTGGACCAGGCGAGCAATGCCGTGAGAATCGCGCCGACGAGCAAGACCATGAGCGCGACCAGCCCGGCCGAGACATCTTCGCTGATAAAACCCAGGATCTTGGGGCGCACGGCGTACAACGACATAGACGCAACTCAAAACGCCATGTGCGGGAAAGCCCATTGGCCGTGAGTTGAGTTATAGCTATTAGCCACTAATTTGACCAGTGGTGCGGGACCAACAACATCTGGTGCGCATCCCCTCCTGTAGGAGCGAGGCTTGCCCGCGAAGAACGATGATGCGGTGGAGCAGGTACACCGCGGTGTGTGGTTCGCCGACAAGTCGGATCGCCGCACCGCTGTCTCCTACAGGAAGAACGAGGACGCGGTGTGGCAGATGCCCCCCGCGTCCGGCTCGCCTGTCAGCGGGCAGTGATCTTCCACGCGCGATGGATCTTGGCGTTACGGGCAAAATCCGGATCGATGGTCTGGGCGGTAATCTCTTCGATCGCGTAGCGCTCGCTGAGGTTAGGCTCGAGCTCGAACTTGCGGAAGTTGTTGGAGAAGTACAACACCCCGCCCGGTGCCAGCCGCGCCATGGCCAGGTCGATCAGTTGCACCTGGTCACGTTGCACGTCGAAGATGCCTTCCATGCGTTTGGAGTTGGAGAATGTCGGCGGATCGATGAAGATCAGGTCGTACTCTTCACGGCAGGCATCCAGCCAGACCATCACATCACTTTGCTCCAGGCGGTTCTTGTCGGAGAAACCGTTCAGCGACAGGTTGCGACGCGCCCAGTCCAGGTAGGTTTTCGACAGGTCGACGCTGGTGGTGCTGCGCGCGCCGCCCTTGGCCGCGTGCACACTGGCAGTGGCGGTGTAGCAATACAGATTGAGGAAGCGCTTGCCGGCAGCCTCTTTCTGAATGCGCATGCGCATCGGCCGGTGGTCGAGGAACAACCCGGTGTCGAGGTAATCGGTGAGGTTGACCAGCAGTTTCACGCCGCCTTCATTCACCTCGACGAACTTGCCCTGGGCCGCCTGGCGCTCGTATTGCTTGGTACCGCTCTGACGCTCGCGGCGCTTGACCACCACCTGGTTCTTGTCGATGTTCAGGGCCTGCGGGATCGCCGCCAGGGCGTCGAACATGCGCGCCGAGGCCTTTTGCGGATCAATGGATTTCGGTGCGGCGTATTCCTGGACGTGGACCCAATCGTGGTAGAGGTCGATGGCCATGGAGTATTCCGGCATGTCGGCATCGTAGACGCGATAGCAGTCGATACCCTCACGCTTGACCCACTTGCCCAGCGCCTTGAGGTTTTTCTGCAGGCGATTGGCAAACATCTGCCCACCTTCACTCAGGCGCGGTTGCTCGATCACCGGCACCGGGGCTGGCGCAGGTTTGATCGGGTTGCCGTTCTTGTTGTACTGGCGCTCTTGCGGCTCGCTCGGCGCCTGATCGTAGGCCGCCTGCTCACGCTCGGCCTGACGCTGCTCCGGGGTACGACGCTCGCCGGTGACGAATTGATCCGGCAATACCTTGATCAGCAACAGCTTGCACGGCAGAGCGCCGTTCCAGAACGAATACTGCTTGTGGCTACGGATGCCCATGCGCTTGCCCAGGTCCGGAGCACCGGTGAACACCGCGGCTTCCCAGTTGAGGCAAGCCTGGCGCAGACGTTCGCCAAGGTTCTGGTAGAGGTAGAGCAGGCTCGCCTCGTCGCCCAGACGTTCGCCGTACGGGGGGTTACAGATCACCAGGCCTTTCTGGTTCTGGTCCGGACGCGGCTCGAAGGTCGCGACTTCGCCCTGGTAGATCTTGATCCACTCGCTCAGGCCGGCACGCTCGACGTTGTTGCGCCCCGGTTGAATCAGGCGCGGATCGGCTTCGTAACCGCGAATCCACAACGGTGGCTTGGCCAGGCCGGCAGCTGCACGCTCGGAAGCTTCTTCATGGAGTTTTTTCCACAGCGCCGGTACGTGACCGAGCCAGGCAGTGAAACCCCATTGTTCGCGGCGCAGGTTCGGCGCGATGTCGGCAGCGATCATCGCCGCTTCGACCAGGAAGGTGCCGACACCGCACATCGGGTCAGCCAGGGCGCCGCCTTCAGCGGCGATGCGTGGCCAGCCGGAACGGATCAGGATCGCCGCCGCCAGGTTTTCCTTCAGCGGCGCCGCGCCTTGCTGCAGGCGATAGCCACGCTGGTGCAGGCTATGGCCGGACAGGTCGAGGGAGAGGATCGCTTCACCGCGGTCCAGACGCAGATGGATGCGCAGGTCCGGGTTGAGCTTGTCGATGGACGGACGGTCGCCCTGCGGAGTGCGCAGTTTGTCGACGATGGCGTCCTTGACCTTCAAGGCGCCAAAGTGGGTGTTGTCGATACCCGAGCCGTGGCCGCTGAATTCGACGGCCAGCGTGCCGTCATTGAGCATGTGGTCTTGCCACTCGATGTCCAGCACACCGTGGTAGAGGTCTTCGGCGTCTTTCATCGCAAAACGCTTGAGCACCAGCAGGACCCGGTTGGCCAGGCGCGACCACAGGCACAGGCGATAAGCGGTTTCCATGGTGGCCATGCCACGCACGGCGGAAGTGTGCTCACGTGCTTCCTCAAGGCCAAGCCCGACGGCTTCCTCGATGAGCAGGCCTTCAAGGCCTTTAGGGCAAGTGAGGAAGAGTTCGAAACGATCGGACATGAGAATTCGGAGCCTTTGCTGAGTGGAGCGGCAACGCATTGCCGGCCCGGTTTTCAATCAGGCGCTTTTCTCGAAGAGCGCCCGCGTGGCACGAAGGTGTGCCGTTCCACCCTTGCTGCCCGGGTTAAATGAGCTTAGATGCAAGGACAGATAAAAAAGTTGATGCAACAAAATGACATAAGTCGACCCTTCGTCGAATAGTCCGTCCCGGCAACGGGAGGCATTCTCAGCAAAGGATTAACCTGATCATCCAACGCAGGGCCGATCATACCGGGGTTTGGTCAAGAAATACGCCACAAACATCATGTTACTTAGTGCCATAGCACATTAACGGTTACGTCCTTATGACAAAACGATCATTCCCTCGATGTGACGCATTGGTTAGAACTCAATTCAGGTTGGCGTCGCAATGACGCCAACACCTTGGCTCGTCACGCCGGCAACGAGCCCCAACGGCAGAGTTTTTCTGCCAGACCTCGATTGAGGTCTACGCGATAAATACAGTCAACAAGTGAGGGCAACACCCTATGAGAAGACTTAAGCGTGATCCGTTGGAAAGAGCATTTTTGCGCGGATATCAATATGGCGTTGGTGGCAAATCCCGTGAGCTTTGCCCATTTACTCTACCGTCGGTACGCCAAGCCTGGATTAACGGCTGGCGCGAAGGACGCGGCGACAACTGGGACGGTATGACCGGCACTGCGGGAATCCACAGACTCAACGAACTTCACGCCGTCGGCTAACACAGGGCACACACTCCGACATACAATCTGATATGCAGTGAATTAACCACGCACGTCCCATCCGGACGGCGGGCTACGGCCCAGGGGCTCCTTTGAAGGGGCCCTTTTTTATGCCTGTTTCATGGCCAACCCAATACCTGTAGGAGCGAGCATGCTCGCGATAAACCTGAGAGCGCCGCGGGGTGTCAGGTTTCCAGCGTTATCGTTAACGACCATCGCGAGCATGCTCGCTCCTACAGGGGGCGCGTTACCTGAGGGCTGCGATCGCGTCTACCGACTCGCGGATGAGCGCCGGGCCTTTGTAGATAAAACCCGAGTAGATCTGCACCAGGCTCGCACCCGCGCTGATTTTTTCCGCTGCGTGCCGGCCTTCGGTGATGCCACCCGCCGCGATGATCGGCAAGCGACCACCCAGCTCCGAGGCCAGCACCTTCACGGTGTGCGTGCTCTTGTCACGCACCGGCGCGCCGGACAGCCCGCCCGCCTCGTCCCCATGTTCCATGCCTTCGACACCCACGCGGCTCAAGGTGGTGTTGGTGGCGATGACCGCGTCCATCCCGGTTTCGATCAACGCCTGTGCGACCTGCGCGGTTTCTTCGTCGGTCATGTCCGGTGCGATCTTGATCGCCAGAGGAACGTGCCGGCCATGACGCTGCGCCAGTTCCGCTCGGCGCGTGGCGAGGTCTGCCAGCAGCTGCTTGAGCGAGTCACCAAATTGCAGGCTGCGCAGGCCCGGGGTATTGGGCGAGCTGACGTTGACTGTCACGTAGCTGGCGTGGGCGTAGACCTTGTCCAGGCAGATCAGGTAGTCGTCGACCGCGCGCTCGACCGGGGTGTCGAAGTTCTTGCCGATGTTGATGCCCAGCACGCCCTTGTACTTGGCCGCTGCCACGCGGGCCAGCAGGTGATCGACGCCAAGGTTGTTGAAGCCCATGCGGTTGATGATCGCCTCGGCCTCCGGCAAACGGAACAACCGGGGTTTGGGGTTGCCCGGTTGTGGGCGCGGGGTAATGGTGCCGATCTCGACAAAGCCAAAACCCAATTGTGCAAAGCCGTCGATGGCCGCGCCATTCTTGTCCAGGCCGGCGGCCAGGCCCACCGGGTTCGGGAAGTCCAGGCCCATGACATTCACCGGCAGCTTTGCCGGGGCCTTGCACAGCAAACCGTTGAGCCCCAGGCGCCCACCCGCACCGATCAGGTCCAGGGACAGATCGTGGGAGGTTTCCGGGGAAAGTTTGAACAACAGCTGACGGGCCAGGGTGTACATGGGCGGGCTTGACTCGATTGGCGGCGAAATGAGGCGGCGATTATACCCGCGCATCGGGGTTGCAAGCGAGGGCGCGACAAAAACAGCGGGCGATGGCATATGCCTTGCACCGGCACAGGCATCAGCACGCAGGCCAACGGCGGAATGCGTGCCAGGACAACGGCGTCGTCAGCCACCCCTGCTCAAACGGGGTCCGGGACGACGTTTTTTTTGGAAGGTGCGAAATCGATGAACGAACCCTCAACCAATCCCCTGGCCTGGGTCAATGGCAGCGATGCCCCGGAAAAGACCGAAATCAACCTCGGCTTCATGGCCCTGAGCGACTGCGCTTCGGTGGTGGTCGCCGCCACCCAGGGCTTCGCCCAGCCCTACGGATTGACCTTGAACCTCAAGCGCCAGTCATCCTGGGCCAACCTGCGGGACAAACTGGTGAGCGGCGAACTCGACGCCGCCCACAGCCTGTACGGCCTGATCTACGCCGTGCACCTGGGCATCGGCGGCGTGGCCCCCACTGACATGGCGGTGCTCATGGGCCTGAACCAGAACGGCCAGAGCATCAACCTCTCCCACGGCTTGCAGGCCGCCGGCGTGACCAGTCCTGAAGCACTGGACCGTCACGTGCACCAAACTCGCCCAAAACTGACCTTCGCCCAGACCTTTCCCACCGGCACCCATGCCCTGTGGTTGTACTACTGGCTGGCGAGCCAGGGCATTCATCCGCTGCACGACGTCGACAGCGTAGTGGTGCCGCCGCCGCAAATGGTGGCGCACCTGCAAGCCGGGCGTATCGACGGCTTCTGCGTCGGCGAGCCGTGGGCTGACAGCGCGGTGAAGCAGGACCTCGGTTTTACCCTGGCAACCTCCCAGGCCATCTGGCCCGACCACCCGGAGAAAGTCCTCGGCTGTACGCGCGCCTTCGTCGAGCAATACCCCAATACCGCCCGCGCACTGGTGATGGCGATCCTCGAAGCCAGCCGCTTCATCGACGACAGTGTCGAGAATCGCCGCAGTACCGCGCAATTGCTCAGCGCTGCGCAGTACCTCGATGCGCCGCTGTCGCGTATCGAACCGCGCCTGCTGGGCGACTATGCCGACGGCCTGGGCAATGAATGGCAAGACCCGCACGCCCTGCGTTTCCATGGGCAGGGGGCGGTCAACCTGCCCTACCTGTCCGATGGCATGTGGTTCATGACCCAGTTTCGTCGTTGGGGGCTGTTGCGCGACGACCCCGATTACCTCGCCGTGGCCCGTCAGGTTCAACAATTGGACTTATACCGAGAGGCCGCCAGCGCCGTCGGTGTCGCCGCCCCGGGCAATGAAATGCGCAGCAGCCAACTGATCGACGGCAGGGTCTGGGACGGTTCGGACCCGGCCAGTTATGCCCGCAGCTTCAAGCTGCACGCCATGAGCGACAGCTCGCCTCTTCTCGCCAGCCGCTGACAGGAGACTGCAGACATGTTGCGTATCCTGCTGATCAACGACACCGCAAAAAAAGTCGGCCGCTTGAAAGCTGCCCTGACCGAGGCCGGTTTCGAGGTCGTCGACGAATCCGGGCTGACCATCGACTTGCCCGAACGCGTCGAAACGGTGCGCCCGGACGTGATCCTGATCGATACCGAGTCACCGAGCCGAGATGTCATGGAGCAAGTGGTGCTGGTCAGCCGCGACCAGCCACGGCCGATTGTGATGTTCACCGACGAACACGACCCCGATGTGATGCGCCAGGCGATCAAGTCCGGGGTCAGTGCCTACATCGTCGAGGGCATCCATGCACAGCGCCTGCAACCGATTCTCGACGTGGCCATGGCGCGTTTCGAAAGCGACCAGGCCCTTCGCGCCCAACTGCACGCCCGTGACCAGCAACTGGCCGAGCGCAAGCGCATCGAGCTGGCCAAGGGGTTGCTGATGAAGATGAAGGACTGCAACGAAGAAGAGGCCTACACCCTGATGCGCCGCCAGGCGATGAGCCGCCAGCAGAAGCTGATCCAGGTCGCGGAGCAGATCATTGCCATGAGTGAGTTGCTGGGCTGAGTTTTTCTGGTGCCGTTGAAGGCCTCTTCGCGAGCAGGCTCGCTCCCACAATTGAAATGCATTCCCCCTGTGGGAGCGAGCCTGCTCGCGAATGGCCGAGCCACGGTCTCACCTGTTGGCACAGATCTGGCTAAGTAATCCCTACAGGTAACCAACGGCGGTTGCCCCACCTACGACAAAGACGTCGCTCACCTCATTTGCCCCATGGCGAATCAGGTGGCGGCGTTTTTTTTGTTTTGGCTCCCGTTCGAGACTCCTATCATCTGAGGTGCGCGATGAATTCAAGCTTCTGGAAATCCGGCCATACCCCGACACTGTTCGCAGCCTTCCTCTATTTCGACCTGAGTTTCATGGTGTGGTACCTGCTCGGCCCGCTGGCCGTACAGATCGCTGGCGACCTGCACCTGACCACCCAGCAACGCGGACTGGTGGTGGCCACGCCGATTCTGGCCGGGGCAGTACTGCGCTTCGTGATGGGGATGCTGGCTGATCGCCTGTCACCCAAGACCGCCGGCCTGATCGGCCAGGTGATCGTCATCTGTGCATTGTTCGGCGCCTGGAAACTCGGCATCCATACCTACGAGCAAGCCTTGCTGCTGGGGTTGTTCCTCGGCATGGCCGGCGCCTCCTTCGCTGTCGCCCTGCCCTTGGCATCACAATGGTATCCGCCACAGCACCAGGGCAAAGCCATGGGCATCGCCGGGGCCGGAAACTCCGGCACTGTGCTCGCGGCGCTGATTGCACCGGTTCTGGCGGCTGCCTTTGGCTGGAGCAATGTGTTCGGTTTCGCACTGATCCCGTTGATCCTGACACTGATCGTCTTCGCCTGGCTGGCCAAGAACGCGCCTGAGCGGCCGAAAGCCAAGTCGATGGCCGACTATTTCAAGGCCCTGGGCGACCGCGATAGCTGGTGGTTCATGTTTTTCTACAGCGTGACCTTCGGTGGCTTCATCGGCCTGGCCAGCGCCCTGCCCGGTTATTTCAACGATCAGTATGGCCTGAGCCCCGTGACCGCGGGTTACTACACGGCAGCCTGTGTGTTCGGCGGTAGCCTGATGCGTCCACTGGGAGGCGCCCTGGCTGATCGTTTCGGCGGTATCCGCACCCTGCTCGCGATGTACACCGTGGCGGCCATCTGTATCGCTGCAGTCGGCTTCAACTTACCCAGCTCCTATGCCGCGCTGGCCCTGTTCGTGTGCACCATGCTCGGTTTGGGTGCAGGCAACGGTGCGGTGTTCCAGTTAGTGCCACAGCGTTTCCGTCGCGAAATCGGCGTCATGACCGGCCTGATCGGCATGGCCGGCGGCATCGGTGGATTTGCCCTGGCGGCGGGCATGGGTGCAATCAAGCAGAGCACCGGCAGCTACCAGATGGCATTGTGGTTGTTTGCCAGCCTGGGGGTGCTCGCCTGGTTCGGCCTGCACGGCGTAAAACGCCGCTGGAGGACCACTTGGGGTTCGGCCGCCGTGACAGCTGCACGGGTCTGACGCTGCCATGAGCCTGCACTTGAGTTTCGCGCAAGCCAGCGCCATCGGCCCGCGCGATGAGAACCAGGATGCCTTGCGCCTGGTCACGCCGGCCCCGGCGCTGGCCGCCAGCAAGGGCTACCTGTTCGCCATCGCCGATGGCGTCAGCCAGTGCGCCGACGGCGGCCTGGCGGCTCGCTCGACGTTGCAGGCCCTGGCTTTGGACTACTACGCCACGCCGGAAACCTGGGGTGTTGCCCAGGCACTGGATCGCTTGCTGCTGGCGCAAAACCGCTGGCTGCAAGCCAACGGCGCAGGCCAGCCACTGCTGACCACCGTCAGCGCCCTGGTCCTGCGCGGTCGGCGTTTTACCTTGGCCCATGTCGGCGATTGCCGGGTGTATCGCTGGCACGCCGAGCAGTTGCAGCGGGTCAGCGAAGATCACGTCTGGGACCAACCGGGCATGCAGCATGTACTCAAGCGTGCTCTGGGCCTGGATCAACACCTGGTGCTGGACTTTCTCGATGGCGAACTGCGTATCGACGAAAGCTTTGTGCTGCTCAGCGACGGTGTCTGGGCGGCCCTGGGCGACACCGCCATTGCGGCGATCCTGCGTGACCAACCGGACCTGGACAGCGCCGCGCAAACCCTGGTCAACGCCGCACACCTGGCGGGCAGCCAGGATAACGCCAGCGCACTGCTGGTGCGGGTCGATGCCCTGGGTGAAGCCAATATCGGCGATGCATTGATCCATCTGCAGCAATGGCCACTGCCCCCGGCACTGAAACCGGGGCAGATTTTCGAGGGCTGGCAGATTGAAGGGATTCTCAGCCAGAGCCAGCAGTCGCTGCTCTATCGGGTACGCGACAGCCAGCAGCAGCCCTGGCTGCTGAAAACCCTGCCCCCTCGCCTGCATGACGATCATCAGGCCGGGCAAGCGTTGCTGTCCGAAGAATGGTTCCTCAAGCGCGTAGCCGGGCGACACTTTCCTGAAGTGCATGCGGCCAGCCAGCGTCAGCATCTGTACTACGTGATGCGCGAATATTCGGGCTCGACCCTTGCTCAAGTGCATGAACAGATCGGACCCATGCCCCTGGCCCAGTGGCAGGACGTGGCTGAACGCCTGCTGCGAGCGGTCGGCATGCTCCATCGACGGCAGATCCTGCATCGCGATATCAAGCCGCAGAACCTGCTGTCAGGGGACGACGGCGAGTTGCGCCTGCTGGACTTCGGCCTCGCCTACTGCCCCGGCCTGTCTGAAGATCAGCCCAGTACCCTGCCCGGAACCCCCAGCTATATAGCCCCGGAAGCCTTCCGCGGGGAGTCACCGACGCCGCAGCAGGACCTGTATGCGGTGGGGGTGACCTTGTACTTTCTGCTCACCGGGCATTTTCCCTACGGTGAAATCGAAGCCTTCCAGCGCCCACGGTTCGGCGTACCGGTCAGTGCCAGCCGCTACCGCCCTGACCTGCCCGAATGGCTGGCGCAAAGCCTGGAACGTGCGGTTGCCGCAGACCCGGCTGAGCGCTTTGAAACCGCCGAAGAATGGTTGCGCCTGCTGGAACAGGGGGAGCGACGCAGTTTAAGCGTACGCCCCAGGCCTTTACTGGAGCGCGAACCGCTGAAGGTGTGGCGGACATTGGCCCTGATGTCGCTGCTGGCGAACCTGGCGTTGCTGTTCCTGGTGTTCCATGGCTGAACTTGCATTGCCCTTAAAACCCATCATCGTCATTTCGTGAGGAAGAACCTATGAACGCAAAAGTCTGGCTGGTGGGTGCGGGTCCCGGTGATCCTGAATTGTTGACCCTCAAGGCGGTGCGCGCATTGAAAGAAGCGGACGTGGTGCTGATCGATGACCTGGTCAACGGCGCAATACTCGAACACTGCCCCGGGGCGCGGGTCATTGCGGTGGGCAAACGCGGTGGTTGCCGCTCCACGCCACAAGCGTTCATCCATCGCCTGATGTTGCGTTACGCCCGGCAGGGCAAATGCGTGGTGCGGCTCAAAGGCGGTGACCCGTGCATTTTCGGGCGCGGAGGCGAAGAGGCCCAGTGGTTGCGCGAGCGCGGGGTTGAGGTCGAATTGGTCAACGGCATCACTGCCGGGCTCGCGGGCGCCACGCAATGCGATATTCCGCTGACCCTGCGCGGTGTGGCGCGCGGCGTGACACTGGTCACCGCCCATACCCAGGACGGCAGCAGCCTGAATTGGCAGGCACTGGCCAAAGGCGGTACGACCCTGGTGATCTACATGGGCGTGGCCAAGCTCAGCGAGATCCGTGAGCAGCTGTTGGCAGGAGGAATGGCGGCGGACACGCCGGTGGCGATGATCGAGAATGCCTCACTGCCCCATCAGCGTGAATGCAGGAGTGATCTGACAGCCATGGAGGAAGATGCCTACGCCTTTGAGCTGAAAAGCCCGGCGATATTGGTCATCGGTGCAGTGGCGGATGGCGAGAAGATCAAAAGATCGCAGCCTGCGGCAGCTCCTACAGGGATTTGCGCAGTACCAATGTAGGAGCTGCCGTAGGCTGCGATCGTTTCAAGTCACCACACAAATCTCAAATCGCAGACAAAGAAAAGCCCGGCAAGAGCCGGGCTTTTCTCAGAGCTGTGGGCTAATTACTTAGCTTGAGCTTCAACCTGCGCTTCTACGCGACGGTTTACAGCACGGCCAGCTTCAGTAGCGTTGTCAGCAACTGGGCGGGATTCGCCGTAGCCAACAGACTGAACGCGGGACGATTCAACACCGTACTGGTTGGTCAGAACTTGCTTAACGGCGTTTGCACGACGCTCAGACAGTTTCTGGTTGTAAGCGTCAGGACCGACGGAGTCAGTGTGACCTTCAACAGTGGTGCTGGTGGATGGGTACTGCTTCATGAAGTCAGCCAGGTTCTTGATGTCGCCGTAGCTGTTAGGCTTGACTACCGACTTGTCGAAGTCGAATTTCACGTCCAGCTCTACACGAACAACTTCAGCAACTGCTGGGCAGCCATCAGCGTCAACAGTTACGTTGGCTGGGGTGTCCGGGCACTTGTCAACGTTGTCGCAAACGCCATCGTTGTCGCTGTCGGAGCAGACTTCTGGTGCTGGAACTGGAGCAGGAGCTGGCTTGGAGCCGCCACCGAAGTTCACACCGATACCGACGCTAGGAGCCCACTCGGTGTTGCCCTGGTCGATGTTGTATTGAGCTTCAACGCCAGCACGGGCGTAGAAGTTGTCGGTGAAGTACAGCTTGGCGCCGCCACCAACGTTGGCGAAGGTGGAACGGTTACGACCGTTCGAACCGTTCTGGTCGATGCTCTGGTCGGAGAAACCGGCCGAAACATACGGACGCAGCATGTCGCCTGGGTTGTTGAAGTGGTACAGAGCATCCAGGGCGGTGTCCGCGCCTTTGATGTTCTGGCCAGAGTCGGAACGTACGTTGTGAACTTCGTCGTAAGCCAGACGCAGCTCAACGTCGTCGGTCAGGAAGTAACCAACAGAACCACCGAACAGATTGCCGTCGTTTTTGAAGTTACGGTCGCTGTCATAGTACTCTTTCTTGGCGAAGCCTTCGATTTCAACTGCGCCTTGGCCCTGTGCCAGAGCGCCGATCGAAGTGGCGGCAATAAGAGAACCAATGGCCAAGCCCAAGGTGTTTTTCAGTTTCATCCGTTAAATCCCCATCTGGTGATTGTGAAGCAGTCCCGCAAACCGGGGGACAACTCGGCGGCAAGTCTATCAGAACTTGCCTACACGTAAGAGATATTTGCGCCGAACTAAGTTTCAGCAATGCCCGCAAATTTCTCACGCAATTTATCTAGAGCGCGTTTGTACCGCATTTTTGTAGCGCTCAAGCCCATGTGCATGATGTCTGCGATCTCCTGGAACTCCAGCTCTGCGACAAATCGTAGCACCAGAATTTCTCGGTCAATCGGGTTCACATACACTAACCAGCGATCAAGTCCACCCTTTTCCTCGGGTTTCGGCGCCTTTTCTTCAGACGCTTCCTCGAGGGGGTCAAGACTCAAGGCGTCCATCAAGCGACGCTTTCGCCTTTCTTTCCGATACTGCGTAATGCACTCGTTGTACGTGATGCTATATAGCCATGTCTTGAACTTCGATTTGCCCTCGAAGTTCTTCAGGCCGTACAGCACCTTCAACATGACCTCCTGACAGACATCGTCAGCGTCGCGATCGTTCCCGAGATACCTTGCACAGACGTTAAATAATGTTCGTTGGTAACGCCGCATCAGTTCTTCATATGCGCGCGTCACGTGAAACAGCTCGGTATGCGAGCGCGCGACCAACTCCTCATCAGAGAGCTCGCGGGGGTCGTAGCGCATGGATAACGATTGGGCTTTATTCAAAACAAGTCGTGCCGACAGTCAGGTCAATGTCCGCCGCAGCCAGCATCAGGCGGCATTTCGCGGCGGCATACATTAGCAGGGTTTGCCGGGTTAGCGGCTACTCACATGCTGCTCGAGGAGGATCCGATTGGAAAGAGAGACTAGCTCACCCTCATCCGTCAGCAATGTAGTTTTAACCGTGCCGATCTCTTCGATCTGCCCTTCGACCTCTCCAACACGCACTTGTTGCCCAACCTGGTACAACTCACGCACATAGATTCCCGCAAGAATCTGACCGGCAATTTCCCGGCTTCCCAACCCCATGGCCAGCGCAACCGCCAGACCAACGGTAATCAAAACGATCACGATCACGTGGTTAAGCAGGTCAGTCTTGACCTCCAACTGACTGATCGCGACCGAGATACTGATGATGATCACCAGGCCCTGGGCAATTCTCCCAAGTCCCGAAGCGTAGTCCAGGCCTACGCCTTCTGCCGCTCCGCGCACCAGCCCATTGGCCAATTGCGCCAGCAAGACACCCACCAACAGCACCAGCGCCGCACCGAATACCTTCGGCAAATATAGCGCAAGCATATCCAGCGTAGCTGAAACTCGTTCAAGTCCAAGTGATTCTGCGGCGGAAACCAAAAAAATCAGCAGAACGAACCAATAGACGATTTTACCGATCAGCGTTGAGATAGGTACTTGAAGGCCGGCACGGGACAACAGTTTCGTCAGGCCGGTACCGCCCATCAGGCGATCCAGGCCCAGTTTGGCGAGCAGTTTGGACAGCAAGGTGTCCAACAGCTTGGCCACGACAAAACCGAGCAGGAGCACGACCAGTGCGCCGAACAGGTTCGGAATGAAGTTCGCAACCTTGGTCCATAACGCAGTCATTGCAGTGACGAGGCTCTGTGTCCAGAGATCAAGTTCCATATTCAATCAGCCTTATCAGCAGTGCGAGCGGTAGGTTTACGAAGACGGGAGACCGGCGCGACATGGGCCGAGCCATTATTGAGGGCGATCATCAGGGCGGGCAACCAGCGGCCCAGCAGGCTGAACAAATCACCTGCGCCAACCTGGCGATTGGCGGTTTTCAGGACACGCCCCAGGCATGCATCGTCGTCCCGGGTGGACGGTGATGCCTTGAGCATGTCGCGCAAAGACTGTTCAAACGGATCGTGCATACGCACCTCTCGTGATGTCTGTGAAAGACGCGGTCAAATTTGCCCGGGTCACATGGCGCACGTTCAAACCCAGCGCAAACGTCGGAATAACCACCACTGCCCGAGCGCCACCGAGATCATCAGCAGGCAGGCGACGAGGAAGCCATAGGGGCTTTGTGAAAATGGAATGCCCCCGACGTTGATTCCCAAAAGACCGGTCAGAAAACTCATCGGCAAAAAAATCCCGGTGATGATGCCAAAGCGATACATGGTGCGGTTCATGCGCACGCTCAATCGCCGGTCTTCAGTCTCCAGGACCAGCCCCACGCGCTCTCGGGTTAATTCCAGCTCCTCCAGATAGCGGGTCAGGCTGTTGTTCAATTCGTTCCAGTAATCGCCATCGTCCTCGACGAACCAGGGCAATTTGATGCGCGTCAGTTGACCAAAAATGTCCCGCTGCGGAGCGAGGAATCGCTTCAACGCAGCAGCCCGGCGCCGGATCTGCAAAACAGCACCGTGCTCAGGAGTATACCGCTCGTCGGAATCCAGCTTTTCTTCTTCCTCATCGACCACTTCCGAGAGGCAACTGACCAGATCCTGCACCTTGTTGGTGAGGTACTGAGCCATGTAGAGAATGAGCTCGGAGGCAGTTTTCGGCCCCTTGCCTGCTTCCAGTTGCACCAGCAATTCTTCAGTGGCACGCAGCGGACGCAGACGCAGGGAGATGACTCGCTGGGCTGAACCGAAAATGCGTACCGACACCATGTCTTCAGGCTCGGCGCCCGGATTAAGGTTTACGCCACGCAAAAATAGCAGCAGTTCGCTGTCCGAAAGCTGCAGGAGACGCGGACGGGTGTTTTCTTCCAGCAAGAGATCGCAGCTGAATTCACTCAGGCCGCTGGACTTGCGCAGCCAGGTCTGGGTTTGCGGGTGACTGCGATCCCAGTGCAGCCACAGGCTTTCATGAGCCTGCAGCTGCAATTCGTCGAGTTCTGTCCGGGCTATCGAACGCGCACCACCTTTACCATCCAGCACCAGGGCATGTACCAGCCCCCACTGCGCGTTTTCTTCCTCGAACATCCGCATTCCATTCTTCAAAAAAATCGGCCCGGATTTACTCAGGCATCGCAAGCGGGCTCGGCGAGATGATCACGCCGTTGTTGTCCGCATAGAGGTAATGGCCGGGATGAAAGGTCACGCCGGCGAAGGTGACGGCAACATTCAGGTCGCCGATACCACGCTTGTCGGTTTTCATCGGGTGGCTGGCCAACGCCTGGACCCCCAGGTCGGTTTGCGCGATGACGTCGACGTCACGGATGCAACCGTAGATCACCATCCCTTCCCAGCCGTTCTTCGCGGCTTTCTCGGCGATCATATCGCCCAGCAACGCACGACGCAGGGAGCCGCCACCATCGACCACCAACACTTTGCCATTACCCTTGAGCTCGGCTTGCTCCTTTACCAGCGAGTTGTCTTCGAAGCACTTGATGGTCACGATCTCGCCGCCGAAGGAATCCCGGCCACCGAAATTGCTGAACATCGGTTCCAGCACCTGCACCAGTTCCGGGTAGGCGTCGCACAGGTCAGGGGTGAGGTAATGGTTCATCGAGAAACTCCTGTAATTAGGAAGAAAGCACGAACATCACTACTGATTCAGTCACAGAAAATGACCAGAACAGCTCAATGCGTCATATCTTAGCTGCAACCCGACCAGAGCGAAATGCCCTTGATAGAGCGTCCAGCTTAGATCGCCGCGGCCAGATCCGCTTGATCACCGAGCAACGGCGTCTGCTGATCTGACAGCCAGCGAGCGACTAACGGCCAGACTTCAGCCTGGGCGGCCTTGCTGACCAACATTTCGACATGACCGAAATTATCGGCAAAACCCTGCTCGCGCCCCAGGTTGATGAATTGCTTGTGCTCGCCACCCAACTGATCGAACAGCTTGCGACAAGCCCAGGCCGGGTCCTGATGATCGCCCGCCGCGCTCACCGCCAATACCGGCATCCTGACCTCGGCCAGGCCCGCCCACCAGTCCTTGTCGGCATCGCCAAAGCGCCCGAACAGACCGTACCAGCGCATGCTTTCCAGGGCCAGGCCAATCGGCTCGTCCTCTGGGCCACGCTTGAGCCGTGAACCGGACAGCTGGGCAAAGCGCTTGAGGATGAAACGACCGCTCCATTCCACCGGTGGGATCTTCAGCGGCCAGTAAGTGCGACTGACTTGCGTGCCAAAAAGCGCCGCGGACGCCACCACGGGTTCGCCAATGTATTGGCCACCCAGCGCGGCCGCCAGGGTGATGCCGCCCAGCGAATGGCCGATCCAGTGCGGAACCTGGCCGCTTTGCTCGCGTACGAAGGCACCAATGGCTGGCAGGTCGTATCGTGCATAGTCGGCAACTCGGTTCTTGCGATAGCTCTGGTTGCGCCGGGAGAGGCCGTGACCGCGCATTTCCGCAATCCAGACATCGAACCCCAGGCGCGCCAGATAGGCACCCAGGCCCAACCCCTTGGGGGAGAACCAGAAACGCCGATTGGAAAAACTGCCGTGCAACAGGATCACCGGCACGCCACGGGATGCCGGTTCATCGGCCATGCCGAGACGCGTCACCGCCAGTTCTACGGTGCCGTCCGGGCTGTTACCGGGTTTCAAGCGGTAGACATCTTCGCTCAGATCACCGCGCCGCTCGGCGCTGATCAGGGCGACAGGAAACAGGTTGCTGCTGCTTTGCATAATCTCTTGCACAAAAAAGGGCGGCTTCCAGAGGAGCCCGCCCTACTTGAATCTCAAAGGCTCCGCGCCCCGTGTAGGAGCGAGCATGCTCGCGAGAAACGTCAAGACACCACATTCATCCATGACAAACGCGTTATCGTTAACGTCCATCGCGAGCATGCTCGCTCCTACCAAGGCACGTGAGCGAGCCGTTCACACACTATCAAGCCTGCGCTTGACCTTCCGCCAGGAAGAACCAGGTTTCCAGCACGGAATCCGGGTTCAGCGAAACGCTTTCGATGCCCTGCTCCATCAGCCACTTGGCCAGGTCAGGGTGGTCCGAAGGGCCCTGGCCGCAAATGCCGATGTACTTGCCAGCCTTGTTACAGGCGGCAATGGCGTTGGCCAGCAACTTCTTGACCGCAGGATTTCGCTCGTCGAACAGGTGCGCGATGATCCCGGAGTCACGGTCCAGGCCCAGGGTGAGCTGGGTCAGGTCGTTGGAGCCGATGGAGAAACCGTCGAAGAATTCGAGGAACTCTTCTGCCAGGATCGCGTTGGACGGCAGCTCGCACATCATGATGACGCGCAGACCGTTGTCGCCACGGGCCAGGCCGTTTTCGGCCAGCAGATCCACCACCTGGCTCGCTTCGCCCAGGGTACGGACGAACGGCACCATGATTTCGACGTTGGTCAGGCCCATCTCGTTGCGCACGCGCTTGAGGGCGCGGCATTCGAGTTCGAAGCAGTCACGGAACGATTCGCTGATGTAACGCGAGGCGCCGCGGAAGCCCAGCATCGGGTTCTCTTCTTCCGGCTCGTAGAGCTTGCCGCCGATCAGGTTGGCGTATTCGTTGGACTTGAAGTCCGACAGACGCACGATGACCTTTTTCGGCCAGAACGCGGCCGCCAGGGTGCTGATGCCTTCGACCAGTTTCTCGACGTAGAAGCCGACCGGGTCGTCGTAGCCGGCAATGCGCTTGTCGACGCTTTCCTTGATGTCCTGCGGCAGACCGTCGTAGTTCAGCAGCGCTTTAGGGTGCACGCCGATCATGCGGTTGATGATGAACTCCAGGCGGGCCAGGCCCACGCCGGCGTTCGGCAGCTGCGCGAAGTCGAAGGCGCGGTCCGGGTTGCCGACGTTCATCATGATCTTGAACGGCAGATCCGGCATGGCGTCCACGGAGTTCTTCTTGATGTCGAAGCCCAGTTCGCCTTCGAAGATGAAGCCGGTGTCGCCTTCAGCGCAGGAAACGGTCACGCCCTGGCCGTCTTTCAACAGCTGGGTGGCGTTGCCGCAACCGACCACGGCCGGGATACCCAGCTCGCGGGCAATGATGGCCGCGTGGCAGGTACGACCGCCACGGTTGGTGACGATGGCGCTGGCGCGCTTCATGACCGGTTCCCAGTCCGGGTCGGTCATGTCCGATACCAGTACGTCGCCTGGCTGGACCTTGTCCATCTCGGACACGTCCTTGATGATGCGCACCTTGCCGGCGCCAATTCGCTGGCCAATGGCACGACCTTCGACCAGCACGGTGCCGGTTTCCTTCAACAGGTAACGTTCCATGACGTTGGCCTGGGTACGGCTCTTCACGGTTTCCGGACGGGCCTGCACGATGTACAGCTTGCCGTCGTCACCGTCCTTGGCCCATTCGATGTCCATCGGGCACTGGTAGTGCTTCTCGATGATCATCGCCTGCTTGGCCAGCTCGCTGACTTCAGCATCGGTCAGGCAGAAACGTGCACGTTCAGCCTTGTCGACATCGACGGTCTTGACCGAACGACCGGCCTTGGCCTCGTCGCCGTAGATCATCTTGATGGCCTTGCTGCCCAGGTTGCGACGCAGGATCGCCGGGCGACCGGCGGCCAGGGTGCCTTTGTGGACGTAGAACTCATCCGGGTTCACCGCGCCTTGTACGACGGTTTCACCCAGGCCGTAGGCGCCGGTGATGAACACCACGTCACGGAAGCCCGATTCGGTATCGAGGGTGAACATCACGCCGGCGGTGCCGGTTTCGGAGCGGACCATGCGCTGTACGCCGGCCGACAGGGCTACCAACTTGTGGTCGAAGCCCTGGTGCACGCGATAGGAAATCGCGCGATCGTTGAAAAGGGAGGCGAAAACTTCCTTGGCGGCACGAATGACGTTTTCGACACCGCGGATGTTCAGGAAGGTTTCCTGCTGACCGGCGAAGGACGCATCGGGCAAGTCTTCGGCGGTTGCGGAAGAACGCACGGCCACGGCCACGTCAGGGTTGCCGGCGGACAGCGCGGCAAACGCGGTGCGGATTTCGGTATTCAGTTTTTCCGGGAACTCGGCTTCCATGATCCATTGGCGGATCTGGGCGCCGGTCTTGGCCAGGGCGTTCACGTCGTCGACGTCCAGGGCATCCAGGGCGTCATGAATCTGCTGGTTCAGGCCGCTCAGTTCCAGGAAATCACGATATGCCTGAGCGGTCGTGGCGAAGCCACCGGGTACCGATACACCGGCACCCGCAAGATTGCTGATCATCTCGCCCAGGGATGCGTTCTTGCCCCCCACATGCTCAACATCGTGTTTGCCGAGCTTATCGAGGGAAACTACGTACTCTACCAAGGTGATCTCTCCACTAACTGTGTTGGAAAAGCTCAGAAGCCGGCTGCTCGGGGGAGCATTTGCCAGCTGTATGGCCTGGACCTGGAAAATAAGTGAGAATGCGGGCCATTGGCGGCCGGCAAATCGCGCCTATCATATCCAAGAATGCTCATTAGCTTAAGGCCCAAGGTGCAAATGAAACGATCTGCTTTCTTTATCTCCGATGGCACCGGCATTACCGCCGAAACCCTGGGTCAAAGCCTCCTGGCGCAGTTCGAAAACATTACCTTCAGCAAATTCACGCGGCCGTACATCGACAGCGTGGAAAAAGCGCGGGCCATGGTACAACAAATCAACAAAGCCGCCGAAACCGACGGCTTCCGTCCGATTATCTTCGACACCATCGTCAATCAGGACATTCGTGAGATCCTCGCGACTTCCAATGGTTTCATGATCGATATTTTCTCGACTTTCCTGGCGCCGCTTGAACAGGAACTGACCGAGCATTCTTCCTATACCGTGGGCAAATCCCACTCCATCGGCGCCAACACCAATTACATGGAGCGCATCGAGGCGGTGAACTTCGCCCTCGACAACGACGACGGTGCCCGCACGCACTATTACGACAAGGCCGACCTGATACTAGTGGGCGTGTCGCGTTGTGGTAAGACGCCGACGTGTCTGTACATGGCCATGCAATTCGGCATCCGCGCGGCCAACTACCCGCTGACCGAAGACGACATGGAGCGCCTGCAACTGCCTAGCGCCCTGCGTGCCCACCAACACAAGTTGTTCGGCCTGACCATCGACCCAGACCGCCTCACCGCCATTCGCAACGAACGCAAGCCCAACAGCCGCTATTCGAGTTACGCCCAGTGCGAATTCGAAGTGCGCGAGGTCGAAAACCTGTTTCGCCGCGAGAACATTCCGAATATCAATTCCACGCATTTTTCGGTGGAAGAAATTTCCGCAAAAATCCTGGTGGAGAAAGGTGTCGAGCGGCGGTTCAAGTAATTTTGTAGTGCCTGCCAGGCCGCCTTCGCGAGCAAGCCCGCTCCCACATTTGATCGCATTCATCCCGGCGAAACTCGATCGAATGTGGGAGCGGGCTTGCTCGCGAAGGAACGATGACGCGGTCTCCTAGATAACAAACATGTCTACAAACCGGTTCACCGGTGTTGCCTCAAGCTTTTGCTGATCCTTGCACAGCTCGAAAATCTCCTCGCTACGCTGCGCGGTGAAACGTGTCAGCAGGTTCGCCCTGAACTTGTCCTCCAACAACGGAATGCCCTCGGCACGGCGCCGACGATGGCCTATCGGGTACTCCACCACCACATTTTCGGTGCTGGACCCATCCTTGAAAAACACCTGCACGGCATTGGCAATCGACCGCTTGTCAGGTTCCAGGTATTCGCGGGTGTAATCAGGGTTTTCGACAATGACCATTTTGTCGCGCAGTGCATCAATGATCGGATGCGCCTTGTGAAAATCATCTTCGTAGTGCTCGGCCACCAGATTGCCGAAGGCCAGTGGGACCGCCGTCATGTACTGGATGCAGTGGTCGCGGTCCGCGGCATTGGCCAGCGGACCGACCTTGGAAATGATGCGGATCGCCGATTGATGGGTGGTGATGACAATGCGGTCGATGTCATGCAGGCGATTACGCACTTGCGGATGCAGGGTCACCGCTGCTTCACAGGCCGTCTGCGCGTGAAATTCGGCGGGAAAACTGATCTTGAACAGCACGTTCTCCATCACATAACTGCCGTAAGGCCGCGAGAAGCTGAACTGGCGCTTGTCGTCAGGCTTGAGTGCCAGGTCGTTGTTGGTGTGGCTGAACAGTACGTCGTAAAAGCCCCACTGTTTGGCACTCAACACACCGGGGATGCCCATCTCGCCACGCATGGCAATGTCCGCCAGGCGCACTCCACGACTGGTTGCATCACCCGCCGCCCAGGATTTGCGCGAGCCGGCATTCGGTGCATGGCGGTAGGTGCGTAATGCCTGGCCATCGGCGAAAGCGTGGGACAACGCCGAGAGCAACTGCGCGCGATTGGCGCCCATGAGTTTGGCGGTGACCGCGGTCGAAGCGACTTTCACCAGGATGACGTGATCGAGGCCCACGCGGTTGAACGAGTTTTCCAGCGCGATCACGCCCTGAATCTCATGGGCCATGATCATGGCGTCGAGTACCGTACGAACGGTCAGCGGCGTCTCGCCATTGGCCAGGCGTTTTTGCGACAGGTGGTCGGCCACCGCGAGAATTGCGCCGAGGTTATCCGACGGATGGCCCCATTCGGCCGCGAGCCAGGTGTCGTTGAAGTCGAGCCAGCGCACGATGCAGCCGATGTCCCACGCGGCCTTGACCGGATCGAGGCGAAAATGGGTGCCGGGTACCCGGGCGCCGAACGGCACGACGGTGCCTTCGACCAGGGGCCCAAGGTGCTTGGTGCATTCGGGAAAACGCAGTGCCAGCAGGCCGCAACCCAAGGTATCGATCAGGCAGTTGCGCGCGGTATCCAGCGCCTCTGCCGAGTCGATCCTGTAATTGAGGACGTAGTCGGCAATGTCCTGCAGGACCTGGTCGTAGTCGGGACGATTGTTGAGGTCGACGTTGGCGCTCATGTTCGATTCACTCGGCAAGTGTTCGTTGATGGGACCTCGGTTCAGGGCAATCTCAGTCTTATTATGAAAATGCGATCTCCTGTAGGAGCTGCCGCAGGCTGCGATCTTTTGATTTGTTTTTTAAGATCAAAAGATCGCAGCC